>DATCWN010000066.1:0-15098 GCA_036566285.1 Hanamia sp. | reverse complement strand
GGAACTACAGCATATTTATCAAGGTCAGTAATTCCTTCCTGGGCCAGTACTTCTTCATCTATAAAACAATTTCCTGTGCATTCGGTAGAAGGTTTTTGTAAAATATAAAAAGCAGCATCAGCAATAATTTCCGGCTTGCGGCTCATGTTCACGAGCGCTTCGCCACCAAGCAAATTACGAACAGCGGCCGTGGCAATGGTTGTCCGGGGCCATAAAGAATTCGCGGCAATATTGTATTTTTTTAATTCGCCCGATAGACCTAAAGCAATCATTGTCATGTTGTATTTACTCATCGTGTAGGCAATGTGATTGGTGAACCATTTTTGTTCCAGGTTAATGGGAGGTGAAAGGTTTAAAATATGTGCATTAGTTCCTTTTTTTAAATAAGGAATGCAATATTTACTAACAAAAAAAGTTCCTTTTACATTAATGTCATGCATTAAGCCAAATGCTTTTGTTTCCGTTTTTTCAGCAGGGGTCAATGAAATGGCGGAAGCGTTATTGATTAAAATATCAATGCTGCCAAATGTTCCCGCAGCTTTTTCTACCGCATTTTTAACCTGGTCCTCAAAGCGAATATCGCATTGAACAGCCAGTCCTTTTCCTCCGGCTTCTTCTATTTCTCTCGCTGCACTGAAAATAGTTCCTCCCAATTTAGGATTCTCAACGGTGGACTTGGCAGCTATCACTATATTAGCCCCTTCTTTAGCGAGGCGCAAGGCTATGGCTTTACCAATTCCGCGGGAGGCGCCGGTGATAAACACTGTTTTATTTTTAAAACTCATATTCTTTGATTGGATTTTTTTGATTTATTTTTTTGATGACAACAAGCATGTAATTCTTTATACAAAAATATTTGTGTCAACAGGTTAAAAATAAGATTAAACTTCTGTTGCGGAAAATTAATCCACTGATGAGCGTTTTTAAAAAGTTTATGCAAACATCATTACATTCGTTTTAGCAAAATGATTATTCAAACCATATAACCTTTACAATAAATGCTGAAGCAAGATCAAATGAAACAGCGTTTTTATTCGCTGGATGTTTTCCGTGGCGCCACTATTTGTCTTATGATAATGGTCAACAATCCGGGAACCTGGGAACACATTTATGCGCCCTTGGATCATTCTGAATGGCATGGCGTAACGCCCACAGATTTGGTGTTTCCATTTTTTCTTTTTGCTGTAGGGAATGCGTTGGCGTTTGTAATGCCACGACTTGAAGCAGCGGGTCAGTCGGTGTTTTGGAAAAAAATAATTAAAAGAACGTTCCTGATTTTTATTATAGGACTGTTTTTAAACTGGGCGCCGTTTGTAAAATGGGATAATGATATGTTGGTTTTTAAACCCTGGAGCTATATTAATGCAAACGGAGAGCCTGCCGGTATAAGGATTCTCGGGGTGTTACAACGCATTGCCCTGGCTTATTTCTTTGCATCGGTTATCATTTATTTCTTTAAAATTCGTGGCGCAATTATAGCCTCTGTCATACTTCTTTTAGGTTATTGGCTTTTATGTGTTTTAGGAAATCCTTCTGATCCATTTAGTTTTACCGGGTGGTTTGGTACCAACGTTGATAAAGCAATTCTGGGCGAAGGCCACATGTATCATGGTGAGGTGCGAAACGGCCATGCCATTGCTTTTGACCCCGAAGGGTTCATGAGCTTGTTTTGTTCTGTGGTGCAGGTGCTCTTTGGATATTTATGCGGGCATTATATTATTAAGAAAGGGAAAACCGCGGAGATGGTAAACGGATTATTTGTAGTGGGCGCGCTTTTTCTTTTTGCGGGGTATGCCTGGGACATGGCTTTTCCCATCAACAAAAAAATATGGACAAGCTCTTATACCGTTTATACAACGGGGCTTGCCATGGTAATTATTGCGGTAATGATTTATTGGATTGAATTAAAAAATCACAGAGGATGGGTAGCTAAATTCTTTGATGTCTTTGGCAAAAATCCGCTTTTCATTTATGTGTTGGCTGGTTTTCTGCCACGTGTATTGGGTTTAATACGAATCCCTTCGTCAACAGATGCACTCGGGAATCCTGTTTATCTTTCTCCCTTCGGCTGGTTTTACGAACATATTTGCAAGCCGCTTTTTGGTACAAGTTATAATAATGGTTCTCTTTTTTATGCGCTTTGCCTGATTACTTTTTACTGGCTGATCGTATGGTGGATGGATAAGAAGAAAATTTACATTAAGGTGTAAGTGGGGTTGAATGGTTGGATGGTTATATTGTTAAACGAGATTCTAAAATAAACTTGTCAACGAATAGCCACTTATAAAATCTTAATTCTTAATTTCATGTGTGCCATCGGCAATATTTACTTCAAATACTTCGGCATCCACATTAAATTCATTTTTATAAGCGGATAATGTTTCTGAAAGAAATTGTTTTTTTCCGGAATCTTTTACAATATTAATAGTGCAGCCACCAAAGCCGCCACCCATAAGCCTTGCACCAACTACATCAGGGTTGGTTGCAGCATGGTCCACCAGGAAATCAAGCTCTTCACAACTTACATCATATAAATTACGAAGGCCATCGTGCGTTTCAAACATCAGCTTACCAAAGCTTTCAATATTATTTTCTTTTAAAAGCTGCGCGGCTTTTTTAGTTCTCGCAATTTCTTCAACCACATAAAAACATCTTTTGTAAACTTCCAGGCTCATTTTATTTTCAAGCTTCGCAAGAGTTTGTGCATTCACATCGCGGAAGGATGTTACGTTATTGTTTTCTTTTAAAATTTTCAGGCCTTCTTCACATTCTTTTCTTCGCTGGTTGTATTCAGACGCGGCTAAGGCATGGTGTACTTTTGAATTGATCAAAACAATTTTATAACCCGTTAAATTCAATGGCAAATATTCATGAGCAATGCTTTGGCAATCCAATAATATTACATGGTTTTTTTTACCAAACATGTTGGCGTACTGATCCATTATGCCCGTCTTTACTCCGGGAAAATTGTGCTCTGCGCGCTGACAAAGCAATGCCAGGTCTTTTCGGCTTAATCCGAAATTCATTGATTCATTTATTGCAAAAGCCATCCCGCCTTCCACGGCTGCAGAGGAGGACATACCCGCACCATTCGCAATGCTTCCACCGAATGCACAGTTGAAGCCTTTTACATTTTTGCCAAGCAATAAAAATTCATTTATTACGCTTAGCACATAATTTTTCCAACTATCCATTTTCTTTACATCGGCGGTTTTAATGCTAAGCGATTCATCAAAATCAATTGCATAAAAATTCATTTCATCTTCTGTACCGTTCAATGCAAAGGCATAGTAAATACCCTTGTCAATGGCGCCCGGCATTACAAAGCCATCATTGTAATCTACGTGCTCGCCGATAAGATTAATCCTTCCGGGTGAATAATAAATTCTAGATTCGGTATTGAACCTCTTTTTGAAAATATTTTTTGTGGTAATAGCAAGTTCAGTCATGGTTTTTGTTTAATAGTGTGATCTTATACATGGTATTAAATATTGCGGATTGTCCCGGCTTCAGTGTTTGAATGCCTATGCCATTATTGAATCCATCCGGGGCGCCGCTTATGTTTTCTATTGCTATACTTTTTCGGTCAGCCGGTGTATAAATTTGTAGATAAGGATAAGAGGCAGAAGGATGAAATTCAATTTGAATATTTTTTTTGTTGCTCCTTAAAACACACATGGGCTGGCGGGTTTCAAGATTTAGGGTAAAGCAATTGTCAAGAAATGTAGCTCCTATTTTTTGCAGGGAATTGAATGTATTGTATTCAATTAATTTTCCTGTAGGTATCAGTTCTTCATTAAATTCAAGCATTTCGATGGATTGAAATTCCAAATGTAAATCATCAATGGAGTCTCCCAAAGTAAAGTAAGGATGCCAGCCATCCTGCATCGGAATTGACTCTTCATCTTTGTTGATACATTCGGTAGTTACGCTGAGTTTATTATTACCTTCCAGTTTCCAGGTAACGATGCAGTCGTATGCAAAAGGATAACCACTATCTTCTCTGTCATAAGAATATTTCATAGTTATTGAAGCGCTCTCCTCATTACTATTTTGATCAATTACTTCAAATACTTTATCATACAACTCGCCATGCAGCGCATGTTCAGCTGGTAAAGATTTTTGGATATAATATTCTTTTTCTCCAAAGCGATAGGTTCCTTTATTGACACGGCATACAAAGGGTGAAAGCTTACAACCCCTAAAGCCTTTTTTAGTAACGTTTTTTTTGAAATCTTCCAAAGATGAATAGCTTTCAATCACATTGATTAACTCACTGTTATGGTTAACCGAAAAAGCATAAAGAATGGCCGAACATGCCGGAATTATTTCTGCGAACGTCCCTAAGTCGTCATCTTTTAAAATGATTTTATCAAAACCATTTTCATTTTTTTGGTGAATTGAAAACATAGGCCGCCAAATTACATAATCTTTGTTAGTTGGTTTCTAAAATTTGCATCACTATTTTTTCTTCCGGCGAAAGCGAGGCTTTGTTGTCGTCTTTTTCAATTTCTTCCAGTTCTTCAATATATTTTTCCAGCTTCCTGCTTTGGTACAAAGAGAGAATCAAAGGATGCACATAATATTTTTTGCAAACCGTTCGGGTATTTCCCAAATGCTTTGAAACAATATCCAACGCTTCTACTATTTTTCTTTTTGCTTCAGTTTCTGTTTCGCAACATCCTATGGATTTTAATGCCAGGAGAGCTTGTACGGTTCCGGCCCAGGTTCTGAAATCTTTGGCAGTAAAATTTTCCTGGCTTATTTCTTTGATGTAATTATTTACAAGCCCTGAATCTATCGAATGCCGGTTGCCTTTTTCATCATAAAACTGGAATAATTCTTTGCCCGGTATATCCCTGCATTTTTTAATAATTTTGGCAAGCCTTTTACTTTTTAAAGTAATGTTATGTTCCACTCCTTTTTTCCCTTTAAAAGAAAAACTAACTGCATTGCCATTTAGCTTTACATGCTTGTCCTTTAAAGTGGTAAGGCCAAAAGAGCCGTATTCTTTTTCGTAGAATGAATTCCCAATTCTAATGTTGGTTCGTTCCATCAGGCTAACCACCGCAGCCAAAACTTTTTTCAGGGAAAGGTCCGGAGAATTTAAATCTTTTTCAAGTTGCAATCTTATTCCAGGCAATGCGTTGCCAAAAGAAATCATCCTATAAAATTTTGTATGATTCCGGAGTAAATTCCAACTTGAATGGTACCGGTATTGTTTCCTGTTTTTTACATCGAAGCCTGTGGCCTGCAAATGCCCGTTTTCTTTTTTGCAAATCCATACTTTTTCCCAGGCAGGAGGTATGGCAAGATGCTTTATTCTTAAAAGCTCTTCGTCATCTTTTATCAATTCGTCTTTATAATAGTATTCAAATCCTTTACCTTTTTTTCTTCTTTCAATGCCGGGTAAGGTATCAGACACATACACAAGATTAGCTGCCAAAGCTGTTTTCTCTTCATCCTTTACAATACTCTTTAATTTCTTTCTGGAAATTTTTGGGAGCCCTTCTGCAATTTCGTTCATTGATTTTTTTAAAAAATTAACCATTCACTATTTCGCCACCATTGGGGTGTAATACCTGGCCGGACATGTATCCTGAATCTTCATTGTTTGCCAAAAATAAATAGCATGGTGCAATTTCTGAAGGTTCTCCGGCACGCTTCATTGGCGAATCGCTTCCATGTTCTGCAACTTTTTTGGGGTCAAAAGAAGCAACAATTAATGGCGTCCAAACCGGTCCTGGCGCTACTGCATTTACTCTTATTTCTCTTTCTTTGAGATTGGTGCTAAGGCTTCTTGTAAAAGAAACTATGGCGCCTTTTGTGGAAGAATAATCAATTAATTCAGGGCTGCCGCGGTAGGCGGTTACTGAAGTTGTATTTATGATAGAGCTACCTTTTTTCATGTGTGGCAAAGCAGCTTTTGTAATCCAGAACATGGAAAGAATATTGGTTTGAAAAGTAATAAGCAAATGCTCCGTTGAAATATCTTCCAGTCTTTTACTTTCAAATTGTGTGGCGGCGTTGTTTATAAGCACATCAATTTTCCCATATTCTTTTATTGTTTTTTCTATGGCCTCAATGCAAAATTTCTCATTGGTTATATCTCCTGGAATTAGCAAACATTTTTTCCCAAACTCTTTCTCTATTTTCTTTTGTGTGTCCTTTGCATCCTCATGTTCATTTAAATACACAATAGCCACATTAGCTCCTTCCTGAGCAAATAAAAGAGCGCAGGCTTTTCCGATTCCACTATCGCCGCCGGTAATAAATAATATCTTGTTTTCCATTCTTTTATTTTGTCTCTCCGGTTGAGATTTAGGCTGTGGATTCATATCCTTTTCAATACCAGGATGCGGTTGTGTTTGTGAGGGCTGTACTTCTTTTTTGGGACCTTTTTGCATGATAGATAGTCAACTTAAAGAAAAGTTTTCGAGGAAATAATTCTACAAAATAATTTTACAAAGACCGGCTTCCTCCGCTATTCATCGGTTTCATCCTCCTCTAAAAAATCATCTTCATCGTCTTCATCTAAAAGAGTATCTTCTTCTGAAAGAGTATCGGTGTCGTCTTCTTCTAAAAAAGCTTCAGGTTCGTCATCTTCTAAAAAATCTTCAGGTTCATTTTCTTCTAAAAATTCCGTTTTGCCTTCGCTGTTTTTTATCACTTTTTCATCGTCATTAATAGAGCTGCCGGTTTTTTTGTCGGTGCTTAATGCCGCAAGCCTGGTTTGCGTATCAGTTCCGGAAGGAACGCCACTGCTTGCATTTTCAGGAGTTTCGCTACCCAAATCATTACTGCCCATCGTCGGTTGTGTTATTCTTTCTTTTTCTGACATGATATTATTTTTTAGTAGTTAATAATTTTTTTTCAATGAAAAATATATGCCAATAATAGTTTGAGGCTCGTATAAACAAAGCTTATACTTTTATGGCCTTAACTTTAAAGATGAATTTCCTCGCGCATGCTTTGCTTTCTTTTGACAAACCTGGTATTTTGGCTGGTAATATGATAAGTGATTTTGTAAAAGGAAAAGCAAAATTTACGTATCCTATAGAAATTCAACAAGGCATTCACCTGCATCGCTTGATTGATAATTTTACAGATTTTCATCCGGTAACTGCTGAAGCAAAAAAGTTCTTTCGTCCACAGTACCGCTTGTATTCAGGTGCTTTTGTGGATATAATCTACGACCACTTTTTGGCACTTGATCAAAATGAATTTAAAGAATATGGTGGGCTTGATAATTTTTCTAAAATCATTTATCAATCTCTTGAAAAAAATGCTTTTTATTTTCCCCAAAAATTCTCCTACATGTTTCCCTACATGAAAGAACAAAACTGGCTGTATAGTTACCGGCTTAAGGAAGGAATGCGGAAAGGCTTTACAGGACTGGTGCACAGGGCCGCCTATTTAAATGAATCTGATATTGCCTTCAAAATATTTAATAAATATTATGAAGAGTTAAAAAGCTGTTATATTGAATTCTTTCCTGCGCTTAAGAGATACACTTTTGAAAGCCTGGGCAACCTTATAGCTGAGTAAATCCATCTATATTTGCAAATCAATAAATTTTATGAAGTATTTTTTTTCTATCATTTTATCAATGGTAAGTTTTTCAGCATTGGCACAAATCAATAATGCCATACCGCCACTTGATAAATCTCCCATGGATATGAGCTATTATCCCGTAAATTATCCCATCTTAAAAATTCAGGATAAAGTTACGGAGCCATTAACGGTAAGAGTGATCTATGGCAGGCCACAACTTAATGGGCGTAAGGTTTTCGGAGGCTTGCAGGAATATGGAAAAGTATGGCGACTTGGAGCTAATGAAGCCACAGAAATTGAATTTTTTCGGGAAGTGAAGATCAATAATAAAAAAATAAAGAAAGGGAGGTATACCCTTTATGCAATTCCCTTTCCTGATAAATGGACTTTTATTATGAACAAAGAAACAGATATATGGGGAAGTTTTCAGTATGATTCCTCAAAGGATATTCTAAGAATGAACCTACCTGTGATAAAAAAAGAGACAACAGAAGACATGACCATTGTTTTTGAGAAAACATCAACCGGCGCTAACATGAATATGTATTGGGATGATGTAAAAACAACTTTGCCCATCCTCTTTTGATGATTATTGAAGATCATTATTTAATTCATTTAATTAAAACTTAAAAAATTTTGAAACAAGAAACAAAATGTATTCATGCGGGTTCAGAACCTGACCCAACAACGGGCGCTATTATGACTCCCATTTACCAAACCTCTACGTTTGTACAACAAAGCCCTGGCGTGCATAAAGGATATGAATACGCAAGAACGGATAATCCTACCAGGCATGCGTTGCAGAATGCGCTGGCTGCTATTGAAAATGGAAAATTTGGTTTGTCTTTTTCAAGCGGATCCGCTGCCACCGATGCAGTCATCAAACTTCTAAATCCAGGCGATGAAGTAATTGCGGCCAACGATATGTATGGCGGCACGTACAGGCTTTTTACAAAAATATTTGAGAAATATGGATTGAAATTTCATTTCATAAATATGCAGGATGCCAATGAAATTTCTAAATTTATCAATAAAAATACAAAGCTCATCTGGACAGAAACACCCACCAATCCGATGATGAATATTACGGATATTGCTGCCGTGGCTGCTATTGCTAAAAACAACCATGTGCTGCTTTGTGTGGATAATACTTTCGCATCTCCTTATTTACAAAACCCTCTGGATTTGGGCGCTGATATTGTTTTACATTCTGCTACCAAATACATTGGAGGTCATAGCGATTCTGTACACGGCTGTCTAATTGTGAATGATGAAAAGCTTAGAGATCAATTAGCTTTCATACAAAATAGTTGTGGTGCGGTTCCCGGCCCGCAGGATTGTTTTTTAATTTTAAGAGGATTGAAAACATTGCATGTGCGCATGCAAAGGCATTGTGAAAATGGAGAAAAAATTGCTCACTGGCTGAGGAATAATCCCAAGGTGGACAAAGTATATTGGTGCGGATTTGAAGATCATCCCAACCATGATATTGCCAAAAAACAAATGCGCGGTTATGGCGGAATGATGAGTTTTACACTAAAAGATGATAGTCAGGAAGCCGCCATAAAAGTATTGTCTTCTACTAAATTATTTTCTCTGGCAGAGAGTCTTGGCGGCGTGGAAAGCCTTATCGGACATCCCGCATCCATGACACATGCAAGCATTCCGCGCGAAGAAAGATTAAAAAATGGTTTGGTAGATTCATTAATAAGATTGAGCGTTGGCATTGAAGATGCGGACGATTTAATTGAGGATTTGAACCAGGCGATTGGGTAATGGTTTGCAACCTCCCTCTGACCATTTACAAACTTCTTTTGGATTTAAATTTGTAATTTTAAAAAGCATTTAAATGCCGTTAAGTAAAATTTAATTCATTTTAAAAAGTAAACCCATGACATACGATAGAGAAGAGCTTTTTAATTTACCAGTTGCAGAAAAATATGAGCTTGTATTGGACTTGTGGGAAAGTATTGATGATGACTTTTTAGGAAAAGAAATGACGAGACAAGGGTTCGAAGAAGAGATTGAGAAAAGAATTGAAAAAATTGAAAAAAATCCGGAGATACTGATACCTTGGGAAGAAGTTCTAAAAGAAATGAAAGGTTAATGGAAAAGTATAGTGTTTCATTTTCGCCCGAAGCTAGAAGTGAAACGATGAGAGCATATTTATGGTATCAGAAAGAACAACCAGGTTTAGAAAAGAATTTTCGTGAGCATTTGCGTATTAAAATTGAATCAATAAAACAAAATCCGAAGTCTTCTTCATTTGTATATAAAAAGGTAAGAAGTTCCAGAATGAAAATATTTCCCTACAATATAATTTACAGAGTTTCAAATTTAAACATTCAGATTATTGCTGTATTTCATCACTCAAGAAATCCTAAAGAGTGGAAAAGAAGAGTTTGAACGACCTAAAATCTTTCCTCGACAAAAAAGTAATCCAGTTTAATAATCCTTCTTTTATCAAAGACGATCCGGTTTGCATTCCGCATTTATTTTCAAAAAAACAGGATATAGAAATTGCCGGATTTTTTGCCGCCACATTTGCCTGGGGAATCAGAAAAACGATTATCAATAAATGCAAGTTGCTGATGCAGTTAATGGATAATGCGCCTTATGATTTTTGTGTAAATCATACAGATAACGATCTAAAAGAATTAGAAGGATTTTGCCATCGTACTTTTAATGATACCGACCTTTTGTATTTTGTTTCCTTCCTGAAATCCCATTATTCAAAACACAAATCGTTAGAAAGCGCTTTCTTCAACAAGGAAACCATGAAACAATCTGACCATGTTGTGGAGGTTTCTTTAAATTATTTCTATCAATATTTTTTCTCCCTGGAGGATGTGCCACAAAGAACCAAAAAGCATATCGCTTCCCCACAAAGGAATTCAAGCTGCAAGCGGTTAAATATGTATTTAAGATGGATGGTACGCAATGATAGCGAAGGTGTTGATTTTGGAATCTGGAAAAAGATTTCTCCTTCACAATTGATTTGCCCTGTAGATGTGCATGTAGCCAGGGTTTCAAAGCACTTTAATTTATTAAAAAGAAAACAGGTGGATTGGCAGGCGGCCATAGAACTCACTAATGAATTGCGAAAATTTGATGCGAGCGATCCTGTAAAATATGACTTTGCTTTGTTTGGATTGGGAGTTTTGGATAAATATTAAATCCTAACTTTAATTCATTGTTACAAAAAAACAACATATCCGTTTTAGAAGAAATTATCGCAACATCAAATCGACTTCAATTTCAAAATTCAGTTGATGTCAGAAAGCAATTAATTCTTTTAATTGATCAGTTGATTAATTCAGATTTTCATGCCCTGGTTCAGTTGCTTTATCAAATAGATGTACACGAACAAAGATTAAATAAAGTGCTGAAAGATAATTTGCATAATGATTCTGCTCCGCTGATTGCAGATTTAATTATTGAAAGACAATTACAAAAAATTGAGAGTAGGAAACACTTTAGCAGTGGGAAAAATAATAATAGTAACGAAGAAAAGTGGTAGAGATTTCAAGGTTTTGATGAGTACATTAATTTTTGAACCTCTTCTTTATTTTCTTTTTCCTTCTTTAAATTAAATGCGGTTCCAAAAGCCAAATCCCAAATATGCGAACTAACTCCAAATCCTTTTTCTTCACTTTTATAATGATGCAAATGATGATTGCGCCAGATGGGTTTCATCCATTTGAACGGAGGATTCCACGCATGAATAGCATAATGCATACTTCCATATAACAGATAGCCTAAAATGAAACCAGGGAAAAACGCCACCACATTTTTTTGCATAATGGCGTACATCAATAAAAAAACTATCGAAGCAATAATCAGGCTGGGCACGGGCGGCATAAACAAGCGCTGTCTGTCTCTTGGAAATTCATGATGGTTGCCGTGCATTACATAAGCAATTCTTTGAACGCGCGGATTATCACTTACCCAATGAAACACAAAACGATGCATCATGTATTCAAAAAAAGTCCAGAAGAAAACACCTCCAAAAAATAATAAAGTGATTTTTAAAACAGAAAAATAATTGGTGTGAGTAGAGTAATAAAGTAATAAAATAATTATGGGTAAATACATTGCCCAAATTACCAGAGGATGTGTTTTTGTGAAATATTCCAGATACCTGTTTCTGAATAATTGCGCCTGACCCTTGTTATGAATTTTATCGAATTGCATACAATAATAATTTCAGTTCGTTCACACATATTGCTATACAAAATTAGGCCAAAAGCAAAATACGCTTTTATTCTTCCTTAGTTTATCTTGCACGTTTTATAAGTTTTTTTCTTAAAAACCCGTTTGTAATCTGCTTTTCACCCGAAGCATGAATTATTAAACAATAAAATAAATAAATGAAATTAGTTTCTTACCTAAAAGGAAATCAGGAACAGCTTGCGTTTTTGGTAAATGGCTTATTGTATGATGCCGATACTTTGCATCCATCTTTGCCCTTTACCATGACGATGTTTTTAAACTATTGGGAAGACATGTATCCTATTGCCCAAACTGTTAACCGCACGCTGATAGAAGGCACCAAAAGTTATCGGAGTATTCCCATGGAAGATGTTGAAATTCTGGCGCCGGTGCCGCATCCTACCAGTTGCCGCGATGCGTATGCTTTTCGTCAACACGTGGCTTCTGCAAGAAGAAACCGCCGTGTGGAAATGATTCCCGAATTTGATCAGTTTCCCGTATTTTATTTTACCAATCATAACAGCATAACTGGCCCCGGCGAAATTGTATGCATGCCCGATCATTTTAATAAACTTGATTTTGAACTGGAGGCGGCTATCGTTATTTGTAAGCCGGGAAAAAATATAAAAGCATCGGAAGCTGATGAATACATCGGTGGTTATATGATCATGAACGATATGAGCGCCCGCGGTTTACAGATGGATGAAATGAAATTGAACCTTGGCCCGGCAAAAGGGAAAGATTTTGCAACGGCTATTGGCCCCATGCTGGTAACACCCGATGAACTGGAGGAATTCAAAATTCCTGCAAAGGAAAATCATACAGGAAATGCTTACAACCTTCCTATGAAATGTTGGGTAAATGGGGTGCAGGTAAGCGAAGGAAACCTGGGAGATATGGATTGGACGTTTGCCGAAATTATTGAACGTTGCAGCTATGGCGTACAATTGTATCCTGGCGATATAATAGGCAGTGGCACCGTAGGTACCGGTTGTTTTCTTGAACTAAACGGAACAGGGAAATTAAATAATCCGGACTACAAAGAACAATGGCTACAGGAAGGGGATGAAGTGGAGATGGAAATAGAGACCTTCGGAAAATTAAAAAATACGATTGTAAAAGATGAAAGCGATTTTTCGATAATGGCGTTGAAAAAATAAATTAATTGTTACGGTTTTATTGTTGAATATAGTTGTCTTTAAATTACAAAAAGATAAGCTTGCTGCTATCGCTTTCTTTATAAATTGAGAAATACAAATCTCTGCCCTTAGTGCTTTTTAGTAAATTTGTAACACATAAAAAATTAAGATGGCTGAGAAGCAAAATCACAAAGTAAGAATTGTAACCGCCGCCTCTTTATTTGACGGCCATGATGCTGCCATAAATATTATGCGCAGGATTATGCAGAGTAAAGGCGCAGAAATTATTCATCTGGGACACAACCGGAGTGTGCATGAAATAGTGGAATGCGCCATCGAAGAAGATGTGCAGGGAATTGCGATTACAAGTTACCAGGGCGGCCACCTGGAGTTCTTTAAATACATGAAGGATTTGCTGGATGAAAACGGTTGCAGCCACATTAAAATTTTTGGCGGTGGTGGTGGTACCATTTTACCTTCCGAAATTGAAGAGCTTCAGGCTTATGGAATTACCAGGATATACTCGCCCGATGACGGAAGAAAAATGGGACTGGTAGGAATGATAGAAGATGTGATAGAGAGATCAAAAAAAGACGACACGGCTGATAGAAAAATTAATACTGAAAAACCAGGTGGTAATGGTCATACAAAATATGCTCTTGATGAATGGCACGATGTAAAAATGGTGGCTCATTCTATCACTCTTGCAGAAAATAATAGACCTTTTACATTATTAAAAGATGTAAATAAAAAGGGGAAAAATACTGCGGCTATTCTCGGCATCACAGGCACAGGCGGCGCAGGAAAATCTTCAGTAACCGATGAAATAGTTCGTCGTTTTTTAAGCACTTACAAGGATAAAACCATTGCGGTAATTTCTGTAGATCCTTCCCGGAAAAAAACCGGCGGCGCTTTATTGGGCGATAGAATCCGCATGAACTCCATTCATAACCCACGCGCTTATATGCGTTCGCTTGCTACCCGTGAAAATGACAAAGCTTTAAGCAATCATGTGCAGGAGGCGCTGGATATTTGTAAAGCAGCCGGTTACGATTTTATTATTTTAGAAAGCGCCGGCGTTGGGCAAAGTGATGCTTCCATTTTAAGTTATGTGGACATCAGCATGTATGTAATGACGCCTGAATACGGCGCTGCGTCTCAGTTAGAGAAAATTAATATGCTTGACTACGCAGACATTGTCTGCATCAATAAATTTGATAAGGCAGGCGCTTTGGATGCTTTGCACGACGTAAAAAAACAATACAAACGCAATCATGGTTTGTGGGAGGCCAAGGATGACGAGCTTCCTGTAATTGGTACCGTGGCCTCTACTTTTAATGATCCGGGTTGCAATGAATTGTTCAATAAAATTGTTGATGAGGTAAATAAAAAAACGGGTGATGATTGGAAAAAATATGAAGCGCCTGTAAGGAATAGTGTTTTAGGCGAGGCAATCATTCCTCCGAAGCATGTAAGGTACCTCGCTGAAATTGCGGAGGAAATTGAAAAGTATAATAAATATGGGAAAGAGCAATCTGCCATAGCATCACAATGGTACCAGGTATCCGGCGCTATCAATATCTTAAAAAATAATTCTCCATCAGGCGAAGAAAAAGATAAAATAAATTTTACGGATTTGGAAGAAATACAATCTTCCATTGAGAATAAAATTTCACCTGAGAACAAAAGATTAATTGATGAATGGGAAGAAACGAAAGCCCTTTATCAAAAAGACTTTTTTGAATATAATGTAAGAGGAAAGATCATCAGACAGCCTTTGTATTCCGAATCTCTTTCACATTCTAAAATTCCTAAAATTGCGGTACCACGCTTTAAAGACTGGGGCGATATTTTGCAATGGAGATTGCAGGAGAATTTTCCTGGAATGTATCCCTACACGGCCGGAGTATTTCCTTTAAAACGTGTGGAAGAAGATCCTACAAGAATGTTTGCCGGTGAAGGCGGCCCGGAAAGAACGAACAGAAGATTCCATTATGTAAGCGTGGGCCAACCGGCTAAGCGTCTTAGCACCGCGTTTGACAGCGTTACACTTTATGGTGAAGACCCCGGTGAACGCCCTGATATATATGGTAAAGTAGGAAATGCAGGAGTGAGCATAGCCACTGTGGATGATGCCAAAAAATTATACAGTGGTTTTGATCTTTGCGATCCTAAAACTTCTGTAAGTATGAC
>DATCWN010000053.1:0-5365 GCA_036566285.1 Hanamia sp. | reverse complement strand
CGTGGATGTTTTTCTAACCATTGTGCTAATTCAAGCGTGTTTTGCACATGGCGTTCCATGCGGAGGGACAAAGTCTCCAATCCCTGGATCAGTAAAAATGAATTGAACGGAGAAATGGCGGTGCCGAAATCTCTCAGCCCTTCTACACGTGCGCGAATGGCAAATTGAATATTTCCGAACGGCCCTTTGCTGCCGAATACATCATTGAATACCAAACCATGATATCCTTCTGAAGGTTCAGAAAATGCAGGGAATTTTCCATTTCCCCAGTTGTAATTTCCACCGTCAACAATAACGCCGGCAATACTGTTTCCGTGTCCGCCTATCCATTTGGTAGCGGCATGTACTACTACGTTGGCACCATGTTCTAACGGACGGAAAAGAAAGCCTCCACCGGAAAAAGTATTGTCAACAATAAAAGGTATGTCGTGCTTTTTGGCTACGGCAGCTATTCCCTCAAAATCAGGAACACTGAAATCGGGATTACCGATGGTTTCTGCAAAAATCGCTTTGGTGTTTTCGTCAATAAGACTTTCTATACTTGATCCTTTATCGTCTTTTGCAAACCTTGCTTCAATACCGAGACGTTTAAAAGATACTTTAAACTGGTTGTGCGTACCGCCATATAAAAAAGGACTGGTTACAAAATTATCCCCTGCCTGTAAGATATTATTTAGGGCCAGGAACTGAGCTGCCATGCCTGAAGAAGTAGCAAGGGCAGCTACACCACCTTCAAGGGCGGCTACTCTTTGTTCGAAAACGTCGGTTGTTGGATTCTGAATGCGTGTATAAATATTACCAAACTCTTTCAGCGCAAAAAGATTGCCGCCGTGTTCAGAACTTTTAAATGAAAAAGAGGTAGTTTGGTAAATTGGGACAGCGCGTGCACCGGTTGTTGGGTCTGCTTCCTGGCCTGCATGTTGTTGTAATGTTTCAAAATGTTGACTGCTCATAAATTGGTTGTTTATAAATGAAGATTAAAGATGAATAAATAATTTTCCCTTGTGAAAAAAGGGCAAAGCCTTGGAGGGGGTGATATGGATATTAGAATGCCTTACGGCATACAGCGGTTGCACATGCAAATGTGGGGTAAACAGAAATGTTGAAGTATAGTTACTGAGTGTGTCATTAATATATCCTACAAATATAGTAGGGAAATGTTTATGTCGGCAAATTTTTTTTTATGAGATACCTAAACGCAGTTTTTTTTGTTTAAATTTGAAAGCAGCATTCATAATTATGGACAAACAATTATCAGGTAGAATTACCACCAATCCCGGTATATTTAACGGTAAGCCTATCATCAGGGGAATGAGATTCAAGGTGGCTGATGTACTTGGTTATCTGGCCAGCGGAATGACTATTGAAGAAATATTAACTGATTTTCCGTATCTGGAAAAAGAAGATATAATTGCTTCACTGGAGTATGCGCAAGAAAAAGTGGATCGCTCCATAATTATTGTCAAATTAGATGCAACAAAATAATCTGGAATTTTGGATTGATGTGAATCTTCCCCCTATAATGGCCGAATGGATAGAAAAGGATTTTGGTGTTACTGCTAAATCTTTTACAGAATTAAATTTTGGTACTGAAGAAGATATTGTGATATACACAAATGCCGCAAAAGGATTTAACATCATTGTCATTACCACAAAAGATATTGACTTTAAAAATCTGGCAAGAGATATAGGAATACCCCCTAAAATACTTTATTTAAATGTTGGAAATATTTCAAACGGGCTTCTAAAGCAAATAGTTTATAAGTCTTTCAAAGAGGTGATAAGAATATTTTCAGAAACCGATGATGCCTTAATTGAAATTACAAAGTAAATACGTCTCAGTTTTTCCACAAATGCTAAATGTTGTTTTAATCTTAATTTTGAAAAAAGAAAGTGTATGGAAACCGAATTATTAAGAAGGATTGCCATCAACCCTAAAATCAGCATATACCCTAAAGCACAAGGATTTGGAAGATAAAGAAATATTCATGCGGGCAAAACAAAAAGGAAACATAATCATAACCAGGGATGCTGATTTCCCCTCTCTTGTAACACAATATGGATGCCCGCCAAAAATTATCAAATTAAACACAGGAAATTTGCCTACTAAATTACTTTGGAATAATACGGCAAGAGTTTTAAATCAGCAATAAAACTTCTTCTAAAAACAAAAACAGAAATTATATTTAATCGAATAAATTTTTTTATGACCCAATTTTCACAACACAATTTTAAAAATGAAAAAGCCCTCATAAGGGTTGATTTTAATGTGCCCCTTGATGAACATTTCCACATCACTGATGATACCAGGATGCGCGCTTCTCTTCCTTCTGTAAAAAAGATTTTAGAGGATGGCGGAAGCGTTATTCTGATGTCGCACCTCGGCAGGCCTAAGACTGGCCCGGAAGATAAGTTTTCATTAAAACATCTTTTGCCTCATTTGAAGGAATTATTACCAGGCGCCGAAATTTTATTTGCTGATGATTGCGTGGGTAATGAAGCCCATCAAAAAGCAAAGGACTTGCAACCAGGGCAGGTATTGCTATTAGAAAATCTTCGTTTTTATAAAGAAGAAGAAAAAGGAGATGAAGCATTTGCCAAAAAATTAAGTGCGCTGGGCGACGTGTATGTAAATGATGCCTTTGGTACGGCGCACCGCGCGCACGCTTCCACGGCGGTGATAGCCAAATATTTTCCGGAAGGTAAAAAAATGTTTGGCTTGCTGATGAACAGCGAAGTAGCCAATGCGGAAAAAATATTACATAGTTCTGAGGAACCATTTACCGCCATTTTGGGCGGCGCTAAAGTTTCTGATAAAATAGAAATTATTGAAAATCTTTTGAACAAAGCCAATAACATTATCATCGGCGGCGGCATGGCGTACACCTTTTTAAAAGCACAGGGAAAAGAAATTGGCGGCAGTCTTTGTGAAGAAGATAAACTGGATCTTGCCAATGAAATTTTGATAAAAGCAAAAGAGAAAAATGTGTCTTTTCATCTTCCTGTAGATAGTGTGGTTGCCGATAAATTTTCTAATGACGCCAACACTAAAATGGTGAACAACGATCACATTGAAAAAGGGTGGATGGGGCTTGATATTGGCAGCGAATCCGTCAAACAATTTTCCAAAACCATCATGGAAAGCAAAACTATTTTATGGAACGGCCCTATGGGTGTTTTTGAAATGCAGAAATTTCAGCAGGGAACCAAAGCCGTTGCCGAAGCCATTGCACAGGCCACTCAAAATGGCGCGTATAGTTTGGTAGGCGGTGGAGATAGTGTGGCGGCAGTAAATGAATTTAACCTGGCGGATAAAGTAAGCTATGTATCCACGGGCGGCGGGGCGCTATTGGAATATTTTGAAGGAAAAGAATTGCCGGGAATAAAAGCTATCAGAAATGAAAAACTTTAAATAAAGAATAAAAAAATAATAAATAAAGAAGGCAAAAAAATAAAGAATAAGAAACCATAAATTAAAAAGTCAGAAACATTTATCTTTAATTCTTTTAAAAATAAAACTACCAATATGAAATCAAGAACAGGCCTCTTCGTCGTACTCGGAATCATTGTGCTTTTATTCTTTTGGGGCTGCGGCGCGTATAATAATTTGATTGGTGTGGACCAGGAAGTGAAAACCAAATGGGGAAATGTGGAAACCAATTATCAGCGCAGAACCGACCTGTACAACAGTGTAATAAAAACCATTGAAGGCTCCGCTAATTTTGAAAAAGGAACTTTAACCGAAGTGGTACAGGCCCGTGCCAAAGCCACTTCCATCAATGTGGATATAAATGACCCGGCTTCTTTGCAGGCATATCAAAATGCGCAGGCTGGTTTGCAAAGTTCATTCAGTAAATTGTTGGCTGTGGTGGAAAATTATCCTGATATAAAGACTACTGCTGCTTTCCAGGGTTTTCAAACCCAGATTGAAGGAACTGAAAACCGCATCAATGTAGCCCGGCAGGATTTTAATGCGGCTGTTCAAAAGTATAATCTAAGGGTAAAAACTTTCCCCAATAATATTTTTGCCGGCATATTCGGCTATCATGAAAAGCCATTTTACAAAGCAGACCCCGGTAGTGAAAAAGCGCCTGATGTAAATTTTGATATAAAATAAAACCTCAGCATCATGTGGCCATTTCCCCGGAAGAAACCGTTTTTTACTAAAGAAGAAAACGATCGTATCGTGCAGTCCATCAGGGATGCAGAAATGCAAACCAGCGGGGAGGTAAGGATCTTTGTGGAAAGCCATTGTAAGTATGTGGATCCGCTGGACAGGGCGGCAGAAATTTTTACCCAATTAAAAATGGAGGAAACACAATACCGCAACGGCGTACTTTTTTACATTGCTATAAAAGACAAGCAACTGGCCATCTTCGCTGATAGCGGCATCCACGCGGCTACGGGCAACGAGCATTGGAAAAGTACGGTAAGGCAAATTCTTTCGGTGTTTAGCAAAGACAGCATTACCGCCGGCATTGTTGCCAGCATCACGGCAATTGGTGAAGCCCTTAAAACTCATTTTCCTTACGACAGGTCTGTTGATAAAAATGAGCTTCCCGATGAAATTATTTTCAGCCATTAACCTCCGCGTAAAACCAATTCATGAAAAAACTTTTTTTACTGCTTTTCCTTTTTAGCTTTCAAATCGTTTTTGCCCAAAAAATTGAAAACAAGCCACAGCCACCAATGGCAGTAAATGATTTTGGAAATTTCCTGGCGTCTTTTCAAAAGCAGGCGCTGGAAGAAAAAATCAGAAATTATAACGATTCTACTTCTTCTGCCATTGTAATTATTACCGTGCCCGATTTGCAGGGATACGATATTGCGGAGCTGGCCCTGAAATATATGAGGGGTTGGGGCATTGGCACCAAAGAAAAAAATAATGGAGTGCTGATTCTTGTTTCCAAAGCGGAGCGAAAAGCGCGCATAGAAACGGGCTATGGAATGGAAGGTGTTTTACCGGATATTCTGGCCAAACAGATTATTGACCAAAGGATGATCCCTTATTTTAAGCAAAATGATTATTACCGTGGATTTGATAATACCGTAGATGCCATTATACAGGCGGCGGCAGGGGAATACAAAGCAGACCCGGCGGCAAAAAAGGGCGGACGGCCTTCCTTTGGAACCATCATTCTTCTTGCCGTAATATTTTTTATCCTCATCGGGCTTTTTTCAGGTGGCGGTCGTGGCGGCGGTGGCTCTTATATGAGCCGCAAGGGCTCCAAAGATTTTATGGGGGCATTACCCTGGTTTTTATTGGGTAACATGCTGGGCGGCGGAGGCCGTGGCGGTGGCGGGTTTGGTGGCGGCGGCGGCGGATTTGGTGGTGGTGGCTTCGGTGGTTTCGGCGGCGGCGGCG
>DATCWN010000025.1:0-8173 GCA_036566285.1 Hanamia sp. | reverse complement strand
GACGAATGTAAACGTGCCGGTATCCATGATGTGATTATAGATCCGGGATTTGGTTTTGGTAAAAATATAGCGCAGAATTTTTTATTGTTGAAAAATTTATCTGTTTTTAAAATGCTTGAACGCCCCATACTCGCAGGTGTTTCGCGCAAGTCAACTATTTATAAAACGCTAACAATTACAGCGGAAGATTCTTTAAACGGCACTACTGTTTTGAACACGCTTGCTTTGCAAAACGGCGCCTCACTTCTTCGTGTGCACGATGTGAAAGAAGCAAGAGAAGTGATTAAATTAATGGAGGCTTACGGGGATGCTTAGACGAAGTTAATTAATTAGTTAATTGTGGGCCCATAGTCCAGTTTAGTGATGTCGTAACGATGTGATAATATAACAATGTAACAATTCAACAATAAAATAATTCATAAAAAAACGCCGTACTCTTTTTGAATACGGCGTTTAAACTTATAAGAAGGTTTTATTTCCCTTGCGGAGCTTGCTGTTGTTGTTGCATTTGCTGCTGCATTTGCTGTTGAAGCTGCATCATTTTTTGCTGTTGTTCCATCTCTTTTTGGTACTGCGCTTTTGTCAATACATCTGCAATGGTAATTTCAAACATGATAGGCGTATTGGGTTTTATATCACCACCGGCGCCACGTGAGCCATAAGCCCTGGCCGAAGGAATGAACAAACGGCCCTTGCCACCTTTTTTGAAATAAACCATTCCATCGCTCCAGCCTTCAATAGCACCCTGCTGGGCCACTACAAAGGTAAACGGCTTGGTAGGCGCACCTGTGGAATCATAACTCTGGTCAAATACTTTACCATCAAGCAACATGCCTTTGTATAGCACGGCAACTGCTTTGCCGCTATCTATCGCTTCTCCCTGGCCCGGAACCTGCACTTCCACGTAAGTGCCTTGGGGAGTTTTTACTGCATGGATGTTGTTTTTTGCCAGGTAATCCGTTATGGTTTTATCATCAATTCCTTTCTGCTTTTCAGTAGAAAGTGAATCCACTCTCCTCATGCTTTGCATGGTGGTATTTTTCAAAGCTTCTGCCTGTTTGGGATCAGTGATTACATCAACAATCTTAAAACGATAGCCAAAGAACTGATGCTCTTTTGCAAAAGGTGGCAATTGATTAAATTTTGCAACGGTATCTGTAGAAATACGCGTAACGATGCTATCTCCTTTTTTTGCTTTTAAAAAGATTTCTACATATTCAGGTGGCAATTTCATGGAATCAACTTCCATTATCTGCGCAACAGAATCATAAGGTGTGGACATTAAAGAATCATTATAATATTGCTGCACCCTGAATTGGATGGTATTACCATACTTCACGTCCTTATCACCACTTCCTTTAATGATCTTGTATTCCAATCCTCCCTTTAATTTTGTGAACCTTGGATTATTGCATCCTGACGCCAGTATTAAAAAACCCACGGCTACCAGGCAAATTGATTTGTTCATGTTTTGTTTTTTATAATTGTTAATGGTTTAATTGTTCTTTATTTTCTTTAATAGCCTCTTTAAATTTTTTAATTACTTCCTCCAGGGGCTCCGTATTTTTTCCACCGGCAGCATTAAAATGGCCACCGCCGTTAAAATATTTTCGGGCAAAAGTATTTACGTCAAAGCCACCTTTGCTCCTGAAAGAACTTTTTCGCTCATCGCCACGGTCAATAATTACAGCAGCAAGTTTAATACCTTTAATGCTTAGGGGAAAATTTACCAGCCCTTCTGTATCGCCGGTTTTTACATTGAACTTAATCAGGTCTTGCTGCGGTATAGAGATCAGCGCGGTATTGTATTCGTAAAATATTTCCATCCGGTTCAATAACGTATTTCCAAAAAACCGGAACCGGCTTTCCAGGAAGTTATCAAAAAGGTTTTCGTGAACCTGGCTATGATTTAAGCCGGTTTCCTTTAATCGTGCCACCATTTTATGTACATCCCCCGAAGTAGAGTTAAAACGGAATGATCCGGTATCGGTCATAACACCTGCATACAAACATTCTGCAACGGCAGTATTTATTTTTTCATCGTGGCCGCTGCTGATAATGAGGTCATACACCATTTCAGCAGTGGAGCTTTTAGCAGTGTTGCTGATTCCGTAATCGAATACTTCTACCTGGGGTTGCTGATGATGGTCAATTAATATTTTGATACAATGTAATCCCTTAAGAACAGGTTCCATCTTTTTGGTACGGCTCAGCACATTAAAGTCGAGGCAAAAAAGCCACTCCGCGTTCGTGAGCGCATTCATTGCCTTTTCATTCTGCATTTCAAAATCAATCACCTGCCTTGCGCCAGGCATCCATTTTAAAAAACCTGCCCAATTGGTAGGAGAAATAACAGTTACCTCATGCCCAAACTGAATCAGGAAATTATATAAGCCTAAGGCAGAGCCCATCGCATCTGCATCAGGTTTCTGATGAAAAGTAATGACAGTTTTTTTGGGCCCGCTAAGTAATGGAAAGATTTCGCTGATTGGTTTCATAAAAGGTGGCAAAAGTAAATTTAATTACCCAATTAGCCAATTAGCTAATTGGGCAGTCAGAACTATCAGTTTTATTGGCTTTTCCAGTTATTATTATCCACGTTTACATCAGGGAAAACATGCCCGGGATCTATAGTAACTGATTTCAATTTTTCTGTAGTATTTAATTTTTCAATCCAGGTATTCCCGTTTTGCCAAACTTCTACCGGAATCTTTACCGTTCCGGTTTTGCCGCTCGCTGTTTCATATTGCAAATAAAGCGGCATGGCCATTTTATCCAGGTTTTTTACGATTACCAATGCACCTTTTGTGGCATCATTTTCTACGTAAGTTACGCCGTCAATAGCCTGGTCCAGTTTATAATTTTCTATAAACATACCTTTCCAAAACCAGCCAAGGTCTTCACCGGCCACGTTTTCTATTGTCCTGAAAAAATCCCAGGGAGTGGGATGCTTGTAAGCCCATCTTTTAATATAGGCCCTGAAAGCATAATCAAATCTTTCAGGCCCTATAATTTCATTCCTTAATAAATCAAGCGCATAGCCGGGTTTACGGTAAAGTGCATTCCCAATATTAGATTCAACCAGGGCATCCGGAATTGACATCACGGTTTCACTACGGGCGCTAAACATTCGGCTGTTATTGCCTCTATAGTTTTCTGATTTGTATTCACCATTATTAAAATCATCAGTAGATATGCCATTGATAAAAGTATTGAAGCCTTCATCCATCCAACCATATTTCCTTTCATTACTTCCCACGATCATAGGAAACCAGGTATGTCCAAACTCGTGATCCGTTACTCCCCAAAGGCTGCCGCCTTTTGCATTATAGCCACAAAAAACGATTGCCGGATACTCCATGCCGCCTACATTGCTGGCCACATTTACGGCAGAATTGTAGGGATATTCAAACCATCTTTTGGAATAGCCTTCCAGCGATGCTTTTACATATTCTGTTGACCTTTCCCATCCATTATTTCCATTAGATTCCACAGGATACACGCTCATAGCGAGGCCTTTTCTCCCTGAAGGGAAATTTATTTTGGCGCCATCCCAAATAAAAGAAGTGGACGCAGCCCAGGCCACATCCCTCGCGTTTTTTATTTTAAAATGCCAGGTAAGGTTTCCTTTTTGCGGCCGTGTGGAAGGATCGGTAACTTCAGAAGCCGAACGGATCATAACAGTTTTATCACTGTTTTTTGCTTCGTTGTATCTTTTTAATTGAGTGGACGTCAATACTTCCTGCGGGTTTTGAAGATCGCCGGAACCGGCTACAATAAATTTTGCCGGGGCGGTAATAGAATAATCGTAATCGCCATAACCCAAATAAAATTCACCGGCGCCAAGGTAAGGCAATGTATTCCATCCTTCTATATCATCAAACACGCATAAGCGGGGATACCATTGGGCAATGGCATATATTTTTCCATTTCTTGTATCCTGAATTCCAGTGCGGTCACTGCCATACTTTGGAATGTTGAATGAGTAATCTATTTTAAACTCAACGGTTCCTCCATTTGCTGCCAGGGGAGAAGGCAATCTCAATTGCATCCTGGTATCAGAAATTACTTTAGTAACGTCCGAGGAAGAAATTTTTCCTTTATTGTTCGATAAAAGTTTTACCGATTTAATATTATACCCGCCTTCAAAAGTTGAATTGACGTCGCCGTAGCGGCTTCTTCCGGTGGCAGGTGTTTTTGCCTGGCCACGTGAATCAAGCCGGTAAAGATTTTGGTCGAGGTAGAGCCAGACAAAATCCATCGGCTTCGGACTATTATTAATGTATGTAATGGTAACACTTCCCGAAACGGCATCCTTCACATCATCCAATGTGGCCTCTATTTTATAATTCGAAATATTAGTCCAGTATTTCGGCCCGGGCTGCCCATCTGAAGTACGAAATTCATTTACCGAAGAAGGGTAAAAATTGGGAGAAAAAAGATCATGATGATCGTAAACGGAAACAGGCCCCTGCGCCCAAAGCGCAGCACTGAAGAAAACCATCAGGATGGTTAGCAATTTTTTGTGGAACATGGTAATTTGTTTTTAGGAAGATATAATGTTTACAATTAGAAGATGAGAAAATGGTATAAGATCCTGCTTTAACCTGATAAATGGCTGATTGGCATAATCTTTAAAATTCTTTATGCCAGGTAACACCCGAAGCGCCTTGCATGCCTTCAATAGGCGGATATAATTTTTTTATAGAAACCGTAATTGATTTCAGGTCTGAATATTCTTTACAAACCCGGTTACCAATTTCCATAACCACAGTCTCCAAAAGCGGAGTCGGAATGCTCATTCTTTCCTTTATGATTTTATAAATTACCGCATAATTCACGGTTTCATTTATGTGTTCGATCACTTCCGTCTTTTCATAAAATTCTACGGAGCAATCCACCACATATTCATTGCCCAAAACTTTTTCTTCCTCATAAATTCCGTGAAAGGCATTGAACAGAAGTTGATCCAGGTGAACTGTTATCATAAAGGGAAAATAATGTTTTTAAAAATTCACTTGGATTTACTTGCTATTTGTAGGAATAGAAATGTGATCAGATGGCACAGGGTTATCCAGCATACTTAAAAATCTTTCCGCATCTAACGCCGCCATACAGCCGGAGCCGGCTGCAGTAACCGCCTGGCGGTATATTTTGTCCTGCAGATCGCCCGCAGCAAATACACCTTCTATATTAGTTTTGGTGGTACCCGGCAATGTAATTACATAACCGCTTTCATCCATGTCCAGCCATCCTTTAAATATTTCTGAATTGGGAGTATGTCCGATGGCCACAAAGTAAGCGCTAACAGGAATTTCCGTTTTTTCGCCGGTTTTATTATTGATAACTCTTACCGCTTCGGTTTTTTCAGCACCTAAAATTTCTTCTACTTCTGTATTCCAATACACTTTGATGTTGGAGCAATTTAAAACCCTCTGCTGCATTATTTTGCTGGCGCGCATTTCATCACGGCGTACAAACATATGTACGAACTTACAGATCTTGCTCAGGTACAATGCTTCCTCAGCAGCCGTATCGCCGGCGCCCACTATACAAACTTCTTTATTTTTAAAAAAGAATCCATCACAAACCGCACAAGCGCTCACCCCGTATCCATTCAATCTTTTCTCACTTTCCAGGCCGAGCCATCTCGCGCTTGCTCCTGTTGATAATATAATGGCATCGGCGCTTATCCATTTTTCCTCATCTATTTGAACCCTTAGTGGACAGGCTGAAAAATCCACTTCCGTGGCCAAACCATAACGAATATCGGCACCCATTCTTTTGGCCTGCTTTTCAAAATCAACCATCATATCGGGGCCTTGCACCCCATCGGGGTATCCGGGATAATTTTCAACTTCCGTAGTAATGGTAAGCTGGCCACCAGGCTGTATTCCCTGGTATAAAACGGGCTTGAGATTTGCCCGGGCTGCATAAATAGCTGCTGTATATCCGGCTGGCCCGGAACCAATGATTAAACACTGAACGTGCTCTGTTTTTGTATCCATAATTTATTTAAAATAATATTTTCAAAAATAACTTATTTGGATATAATATTTTGTCAAAAGAAAAAGAAGAAATGTTTCACACGATAGAAAGCTCATGAATATAGTTCATGCAATCAACCTCGGCTGAACGTTGATGTAAAATCATTTAACCTTTTATGCTTAATAATTTTTTGCTTAGATAGGTAACAATCCTATTTTTGGTAAAATATTAAATATGAAAAAAGAAATACTTTTTTTGACCATGGCGTTAGCCATTACATCCATTTCTTTTGCTCAAAAAGATGGTAAAACCAAATTCAGTATTGGCCCGGAAATTGGCTGGGCTACCACCAATCCTTTATCCGATATACCCGGAAATAAAGGCTGGGGTTTTGGAATCGGCGGTAGCTTACAGATAGAACATTTTTTCCAGGAACAACTAACTGGGGCCGTATCTTTTGGTATTGTTAGTTACGCGGGTAGATCTTCAAGTGCCAATACTAAAAACAAAGCTTACACTGCCATTCCTGTAAAAGTAGGAGGCAATTATTATGTGGGCAACAAACTGCATCTTGGCGCCCAGATAGGCGTTGGATTTAATAGCTTAAGCGGCGAAAGCATCACCACCTTTGCTTATACGCCACAGATAGGATACAATTTCAGTAGAAATGAAAAGCCGCTTGACCTCACTTTTAAATATGATGGATACGCAGGCAATGGAGGTTTTGGCGCGTTGGGCATCAGGCTGTCGTTGATACTCTAAAAGCTTCTGAAAGATTTGAGAATATCACTTTAATAAATGCCATTTTTTAGGCTTTATTACCTCTCTCAGACATTCAATTTATTAATACAAATAAAATGATTGCAATAGAAATTGCATGGCAAAAAGTTTAGACTTATTTTTGCTGCAAAAAAATTCAAATGAAATTATTTAAACTTTGCTTATTGATGTTTCTTTTTGCCGGATTTTCAGCCTGTGAAAATCACATGGACATTCGGGATGTAACCAAAGGCACCCCTTCTAATGCAGACACAATATTACCAGCGAAACACGCTCCTGCTAAAACCGATGCCCAAAGAGAAGCCTATAAGGAAAGCCTTCCAAGGGTGCATTGGAGATAAAGATTAATAGTTATTTAGTTTTTAAATGCAGTAAAAATTCTATTTTTAATAGATTCCGCATCCTGTTAAATGGCCTTTAGTTTAAACAAAATAGACTCCCAACAAAAATGCCCCGGAAAAATCCAGGGCATTTATCATTTTTAGGTAAATTAATTTATCCTAAATAAGCTTTCAGAGCACTGCTGTACCTTGCTTTTTGCAAACGCTTGATGGCTCTTTCTTTTATCTGGCGGATACGCTCTTTGGTAAGATCATATTTCTGACCAATTTGCTCAATCGTTACGCCATTTTCACCATCAAGGCCAAAATAGGCATTTACGATTTCGGCTTCGCGGGGGCTCAGAGATTTTAATACACGACGGATTTCATTTTTCAATGAATCGTGCATTACATCTTCATCCGTTTCACCGGGGCCTTTTAAAAGATCGCCCATAGCCACATCCTCCGCTTCATGTACCGGCGCATCCAATGAAGTATGGCGGGTATTGCTTTGGAAAATGTTGTTGATTTCTGTTTCGCTCATTTCAAGAATCTCAGAAAGTTCTTCGGTAGAAGGCTCTCTTTCATGTTCCTGTTCAAAAGCCATGTAGGCCTTGTTTGCTTTGTTGTAGGTGCCAATTTTGTTTTGTGGCAAGCGGACTAATCTGCCCTGCTCTGCCAATGCCTGTAGTATAGATTGGCGAATCCACCACACAGCATAAGAAATAAATTTGAAACCTTTGGTTTCATCAAAGCGTTGTGCCGCTTTAATTAAGCCGAGATTGCCCTCGTTAATAAGATCGCTCAATGATAAACCCTGATGCTGGTACTGCTTGGCAACAGAAACTACAAAACGTAAGTTTGCTGTGGTGAGCCGCTCTAAAGCTTTGGCTGCGCCACTGGGATCGTTTTGAAAATTTTTAATTTTCTGCGCCAGAATCGTTTCCTCTTCCGGGGTGATCATACCAATTTTAGAGATTTCCTGCAGGTATTTTTCTACCGCCTGTGAATCCCTGTTGGTGATCTGGGTAGCAATTTTAAGTTGCCTCATGTTTGTTTATAGTTAATAGTTATTATACGCTTTA
>DATCWN010000012.1:0-4961 GCA_036566285.1 Hanamia sp. | reverse complement strand
AAAGGAATTTATTTCTCTTTCTTTTGAAAAAAACCATTACAGTTTCACAATTCTCTCAGCCACTGTTTTATCTGTATAGTTTAGCTTCACTGTATAAACACCTGCCGGAAGTTTTCCCAAATCAACATAAACTTCCCGGTATGCAGTGCCATTAAATTCTTTTGACCAAACTAATTGTCCCAAAGCATTATAAACTGCAGCGCTTTGGAAAGTAGTGGGGTCTTCATAATTCCTGATGATAAACTGCTCCCTGAATGGGCTTGGATATACCAGGTATCCTTGTCTCTTCAAACGGGGCGGTACTATTTTTCCGTAAATATTGATATTGTCTATGTACAAATTATTTTGGTCATTGCTTTTCGCTACAAAATAAACCTGGAAATTGTTGTTACTAACGATAGGGGACAACAGTAAATTCATATTTTTCCAATCAGCAGCGAGCGGTACAAATTTCGTTGCCGGATTATTTGGGACAGAATTAGTCTGCAGGTCAGGTCCCCATTTTTTCCAAACCGTAGTTAGTGTTGCCCCGCAATCTGTGGAAACCTGGATTTCCAGTGTGTCCAAACCATTAGAAGCAGGATGAGCTCCCGGCGCATAGGAATAATCAAACGAAACGAATACAGAGTCATAATCAGGATTGCCTGTTACTACAGATGAAATGAACCTGTCTGTAGTACGAACAGAATTGTAATCAAAATTTCTTATTACCATCGAACCGCTTCCTGAAGATGCGGCTGTAGTGGTTCTTTCCCAGGTAATTCCATTGTCGGGATTGTCAATAGCCCATGTAGTAGGAGGGAAGGTGGTGCTTTCGAATCCTTCGGTTATGGGCATACTTGCTGTTCCAAATACATAAAATGTTTTTCGAATTGTATCATTCGAAACATTACCATCAGTTAAGCCATCCGGGTTAGAAGTATATACCGTAATGATGTGAGTGCCGGGAGCTAAACCTGTTATGGTATTGAGGGCAATTGTATCCACATTTCCTCTGTTTAAAGAACCTGTCCAACTGATACTGTTTGCCGTTCCGTTATCAACCTGGTAATTAATCTTAAGGGTTTTAAGGGTTTGTAATCCATTGCTTCCAAATAAAACTGAAGGGGTAAGATTGCCTCCGCATGAAAAATCAGGGGCATTTAAAAGTGAGATGGGGAAAGCATCTCTTTCTGTAAACGCAAATAAAGAAACACCAATATCATCAAGATAAAGATTATTTCCCCAGGCATTTATATTGCGGAATTTAACCAGCAACTTATTTCCGGGAATAATAAAAGGAGTAAGGTTGATGGCATCTTTTCTCCATTTTTCAGGAGAGGAGGGTAGAGCGGTAAATTCACTTGTTTGAGCCGCTGATACGGATTTTAAAAAATCTCCGGTTTTTTTATAAGCCAATTGATAAGAAACGCCTCCATTATTGGAAACATATACTTCAAGCCCATCCCAGACGGAAACATCTTTGGTGCTGTAGGTGCCATACGCAACTCTAAAAGTAAGCAAAGCAGAATCGGCGCTTCCCAAATCAATGGCAGGGGAGATAAGATCATCTAACTGCCCGCCACCTTCATAATCAAAATTTTGTACAGTGGCCGCTCCTGCTGCGTTAAACCCGGAAGTAGCGCTTCTTTCCCAGGTAGTATTCACATTGGGATTCCATACCTGCCACCCCGCTGGCGGAAAAGTAGCATTCGTAAATGTTTCAGTAAAAGGGGCAGCAATAGTTCCTGAAGTAATATAAACAAAAGATAGGAGCGTGTCGTTATTGGTAAATCCATCCGTTCCATTATTGGGTGCTGAAGTGGATATGGTGAAAGTGTGTGTGCCTGCAGTTCCATTAATGACTCCAAGTTGTAAAACGGTATCCCTGCCTGCATTAAGACTTATGGGAAAAACAGTACTTTTAGTAGTGCCCCCATCCATTTTAATATTTAAAGTTACTGAGTTTAAAAGGGTGGTTCCGCTATTGCGGACGGTGGCAGTAAGAGAGGTATTATTTAAAATAAATTCTCTTCGTTCGGGAATGCCACGCGGAGAAACGGTTACAAGAAATGCATCCGTAACGGCCACGGGTGCGGTGGCGCCGTTAGAAGTCTTTAATCCCGGCCTGTACAAATCAATGCAGCCTTCTACTCTTTTTCTCATTCCATTAGAAAACATGAATAACGCGCGGTCATCAAAATAATTCATGAAGCTCCCATACATTTCACCAAAAGAGGGGGTGGCGCATCCATCGGAATAATTTTGACTGGGATTTCCAAAATGAGCATTGTCAACGGAGTCAGCTTTTTCTTCCGGCGTATCATCTCCTTCGGGGCCTGCTCCATTTGGAAGGTTCCATCCCGGCTCTGTGCGGAAATCATTATTGTTACAAAAGTACTCATCCCCGAAAGTATGGTACAGGTAAAAATAATGACCGATCTCATGAACAAGGGTGCCTCCTTCAGCATAGGCCGGGGAATAGGTTCTTGAAACATTGCTGGTATAGGGCAATGTAACGATACCGACTACTACGCCCTGCGGGCCTTCGCCTGTAGTAAAAGGAAAAGTAGCAACTCCCAACAGTCCTTCTTCATCATTTGAAAAAGTGCCTGCCCATACATTTAGATATTTGGTGTCGTCCCAGGCATCCAATCCACCGGTAGCAAAGGATTTTACGGATATGTGATCGGGGGTTTTATTTACGCGGCGTTCAATTCCGGAGGTAAGCGCTCCTGACGGGCTGCGCCTTGCCAATACAAATTTAATGGACGCTCTTCCTACTCTGTTGTAAATTTCCGGTGGTATTACTTTTTGATATTTATCCGCTTTTAGTCCGCCGTAAGCCTGGTTTAAAATTTCTACCTGTTCGTAAATATCCCTGTCAGTGATCCACGCCTGGGCAGAGTCAACATCCACAAGATGGAAAACGACAGGAATAATAATTTCACCGGCTTGTGTTCCGGTTTCTTTTCTGTTTTCCTTTCGTTGCAAATAAGCCTGGTATTGCTTCTCGCCTTCCACTTTCCATTTTGCCGGAAGGGTAGGGTCTTTCCGGATTGCCTCTTCCATCAGTTCCATGGTAGCACAACGTTTTACGTTTTTAGCATCTAATACCCTGGGGACTATCTGTGCGAATGTGGAAGTAGCTACTACAAATAAAATAGAAGAGAGTAGGGCGTACTTTTTCAAAGCCGGAAGTTTAGTGTTTAAATATAGATTTGAAGGAAAACATAGAGAATATTTTCTGATGCAAAGTAGGTATTTATGTTGAAACAAAAACTTACTGAAAAAGATTTTATTAATTCTCTTATCTTTCAAAATTATTGATGTTTTCTGCTTAAAAATAAAACTAAAATTGTGTTTCATTACCGGTAATTTTTATAAAAATAAATGGGGTCATTCAGGATATTCTTAAAAGATGCTTATGAAGAAAATTAAACTTCGCCTTATAGTACTGATGTTTTTGCAATTCTTTATCTGGGGATCGTGGCTCATTACTATTGGCGCTTATTGGTTTCAAACGTTACCTAAAATTTATCCGGTAATTGATCCAAATACTAATGCAAGTGTGTGGACCGGCTCGGCATTTGGAGCGCTTTTTTCCACCATGGGCATTGCCTCTCTTTTTATGCCGGCCTTGTTAGGGATCATTGCTGATAAATGGATCAATGCCGAAAAGCTTTTAGGGATGTGCCACATCTTAGGAGCTGTTGTACTTTTTTCATTACCAATGGTAAAGGATCCGTTGACCATGTTTTGGGTCATGCTTTTGAATATGTGCTTTTACATGCCTACTCTTGCGCTTTCTATAGCAGTTGCCTATTCGGCGCTAAAGAAAGATGGAAAAGATGTGGTAAAAGATTATCCGCCTATAAGAGTGTGGGGCACCATCGGTTTTATAGTGGCATTATGGACGGTCAGCCTGCTTCATATTGAAACCTCGGCCAGCCAGTTTTATGTGGCTTCGCTTGCCGCGCTTACACTTGGCTTGTATTCATTTACTTTGCCCAAATGCCCGCCACTGCTTCATCGTGTTAAAAGCACTTCTATCATTGGCGCCCTCGGGCTCGATTCGTTTGCCCTTTTTAAAAACCGGAAGATGGCGGTCTTTTTTATTTTCGCCATGTTGCTGGGCGCTGCTCTGCAACTAACGAATGCCTATGGCGATACTTTCTTACACGACTTTGCCAATGTAGAATTGTATAAAAATATGGTGGCTGTGAAATACCCGGCCATTATCATGTCCATTTCACAAATTTCAGAAACGCTCTTTATCCTGGCCATTCCTTTTTTTCTTAAAAATTTTGGGATAAAAAAGGTAATGATCATCAGCATGCTGGCCTGGGTATTGCGCTTTGGATTATTCGCCTACGGAAACCCGGGCGATGGCCTTTGGATGATTATTCTTTCCTGCATTGTGTATGGAATGGCCTTTGACTTTTTTAATATTTCAGGTTCTCTTTTTGTAGAAACGCAGAGTGATGCCTCGATTAGGGCCAGTGCGCAGGGGCTTTTCATGATGATGACCAATGGCGTGGGCGCTATCCTGGGAAGTTCCATCAGCGGAATTGTTATTGAAGAATTTTTTACCAATGCCGACAGAACCAAGGATTGGAATGGTATATGGATCAGCTTTGCGTTGTATGCTTTGATAGTCGCCGTGTTGTTTATTATTTTCTTTAAACATAAGCATGATCCTAAATCGCTGGAAGTGGTTCACTCGGAGCCTTTGCTGGTAATTAAGAAATAGGATGACATTTTTGATGTGCCAGGATTTTCGTTGGATTTGCATACCGTAATCTGGAATCCTGGCTTAAAATTTAAAAAATTGTTTCGTGTGCCACGAACCAGGGCTGGGGTTATTTTAAAACCCAAATTCATCCAAACCTGTTTCATAAAATCTGGCAGATGAATAAAAATAATCCAAATAATCTTTGGCAAGATTCCACTTAAAATATTTTCGTTGGATTTGCATACCG
>DATCWN010000406.1:0-2878 GCA_036566285.1 Hanamia sp. | reverse complement strand
ATGTATAAGAAACGTGATTCCTATGTATAAGAAACGTGATTCTTATGTATAAAAATCGTGATTCCTATGTATAAGAATGACCATTCTTATGTATAATTAAGCTCTTTGGAGGTATAAAAGGATTAATAGAAGTAGAAAGTTGGATTTAAGAGAGGTGTTTTGTCTTAATGTGTGCATCGCAAAAATGATATAAGTGAATGATACCAGGTAGAGATATTTTTTTTATGGGAAACGGTGAAAGGTGAAAATTTCCTCATATATTTGATTCGGCTGTAACACAATCAATCATTATGATTTTATATTTACTGCTTATAGTCGTTTTTGGGCTTGTCATTTTAATTGCCATCGGTACATTAATCTTTGGACTTATTAAAAGACGAAAGAACCTTTTGATAACGGCTGCAATTCTTTTTGTAATTGGTGCAATTGGTTGTGTTTTTTCTGGATTGTCTTATTCAAAAAAAGTTTATGATTATGTAAAGAGCAAAGAATTTCAAGAAGACACTAAGAAAGGTTCGGAACTTGTTGGGCAGACTGTTGGTTCTGTTTCATCAGGACTATCAAAAGGTTTATCAACAACACTTGATGATGAAGCAATTTCTGCCCTTGCTAAAAAATCAGCAACAATTCTAGGAAAGTCAATAAAGACAATGGCTTCAAGTCTTGACACAACAATCGGTAACAAAAATATTTTCATTGACCAAAATCTAGTGGACGCTGGCTTTGAACTTCGACGAGCAGAAGAACAATATAATTCAAAGACGAACGACCTGGGAATTTTTATTGACTATAAAAAAGACTTTAAAGGAAAACTGAAACTTACAAACTACGACCAAACTGGAAAAAAGATTGACGTTGCTGAAAAAGAAATTGATGTAAAAGCTGGACAAGAAAAGGTAGAAGTATTCAGCTTTTCACATTCAGGCTTGGGACTAACGACATATTACATCATTTCAAAAGCAGACTGAAAAAGCTATCAGACACACGCGCATTTTCTAGAAAATAATGCAGTCACCAATCGTTCCTATGGAACGAAGTTATACCTCAAACATTTTTCTACCTACCAAACGTCCCAAAGGGACGACTGGTGGGTAGAACGACAATTCAACATCCGATTCATTCGTTCTGTAGGAACGTTTGGTGTAAGCGATAAAATTCAGTAAAAAACATATTGACCCTTTGCTGTTTCTTAGTGCGTTAAGAGCTACTAATCATTTTGCTGTGTTCTCGAATTAATACCGGCTTTGCAATCTGCTAAAAGCTCATCATACAATTCCCTGTTCGTATTTTTAAAATGTTCCCATTTGGACAAAAGGGTTTTAAAATGTACTTCTTCCGGTTCAATCTTTTGAATGTCGGGAGTGAAATCCAGGTTGCCTGTAAAGCTTTTCAACAGGCCTTTTACTCCTCCCACAGCTTGTGTTTGAGCGCCGAAACCCAACTGGCAACTATCTTTTACGACTTCGTAAATGATGGTTTTGTGAGGCCAGGGGCTATCTTGTTGTAAAGCTTTATTGATTATTTTTTTCAATGCAACAGGCTCCGGAGCAATTTCGTTTTTTAGTAAATTCTCTAAATTGCCATTGATAGATTCGTTTGATAATTGATGAAGCATCACATCTGTGGAAGGAATTAAAAATAGTATCTTTTTCTTTTTTACTTCAGCATGTATTATTTGATTTTCCATCAAATTAAAAATGGCGAAAGCACATAAATACACTGCCAAATCATTTGTTTTTACTTTTTTATTTCTAAATGGGATGGTAGTTCCCGCAGAAAGAGCGGAATCTGCAGGAACCACCTGGTCTGCAAACAAAAATAGTTGCACGCTAGCCGGTATTACATTTGCCATAATCGTCTTTTTATTTAATTACTAAAGATCCATTTCCGGAAGTTTTAATTTGAAGTTTAGCGCCTGATTGTACCGTGTATCCTGATCCAAAATTGGCTCCTCCTAAATTAGCACCTACATGAAAGGAAAGATTGCCACCACCCGCGGCGATGACGTTACCACCACCTGCGGCGATGACGTTACCACCACCTGCGGCGATGACATTTCCACCTCCCGAAGCAATGACATTACCGCCCTTGTTGGATAAAAGATTAACAGCGATCTGTTCACCATTTTTCTTAAACACCACCAGATTACTTTCGTTATTTAAAACGGCAGTTTCGATGGTGATGCCATTATCTTTTAATGACTTTTGGAATTGACTCACATAGCCTTTCAATTCCTGATACGATCGCCATGTGCCGTTATTATAATTCCTGATATTGTATTCCCAGGAATTGGGTTGGCGATTGTGTAATTCTTTATAGATAGCAGTAATCCATGGGTCACCAGTAACACTTGCATTAATCACCGTTGAGGATTTGGATGATTTGATTTTACTCTGGTAATTTTTTATCAAATCGGTTAATTGCTGATAACTGCTCCATGAACCATTGTTGTAATTTTTGATATTACACTCCTCGCTGGATGGAGCTTTCTGGTACAAGGTTTTGTAGATGGAAACAATCCATGGGTCGCAACTTTGTGCCGATGCAGCGCTTGATACAAACAAGACTACAAATACCAATACGGAAGAAAAGATTTTTTGCATATTTAATATTTAGCGTACGAATATCCAGAATGTTACTTATGATTCAAAATAATAAGAGGACTTTTTTATTAAATCAAATTAGCGCGGGCATCCTGCTTGTGATATGGTTCTCACGGGAAGAGTCGATGAACAAGAATAAAAAATTTGATGCAGTTAAAATGATGCGGGACATTCGCGAAAAGTTGAGCGGAAAATATTGGAAGCACCCTTACATTTTGAAAAAATAAATGAAAGCAATCAGAAAAAAATATAGCATCATACTCAAAACGACACAA
>DATCWN010000328.1:0-3567 GCA_036566285.1 Hanamia sp. | reverse complement strand
CGTAGGCGACGAAGTGGAACCCGGTAAAGTGGTTTGTATCATTGAAGCCATGAAACTGTTTAATGAAATAGAAAGCGAAGTATCGGGAAAGATTGTAAAAATCCTGGTAGAGGATGCGTCTCCTGTTGAGTTTGATCAGCCATTATTTTTGGTGGAACCTTAATTGAAATCAAATTGAAAATTTAAAAAATTGCTCAATTTGAAAATGATAGAAAACCTCCGTCTTTTGATTTGTAATTAAGAAGTTTATTTTGCAGATGAAAAAGGAAATGTTTGAAAAGAATCCAATTTTGAAATTATCATTTGATTTTTCATTAATGGTAATAGATTATTGTGAGCGATTGGATGCCGAAAGAAAATATATTATTTCACGGCAACTTCTTAAATCAGGTACTTCAATAGGAGCGAATGCAATGGAAGCGCAAAATGCAGAGAGTAAAGTTGACTTCATTCATAAAATGAAAATTGCGGCAAAAGAAGCAGAAGAATCTCAATACTGGCTTTGGCTCTGTGAATATTCAGCCTCTTATCCGGATTGCATCCCGTTACAAAACAAACTTGAAGAAATAAATAAGGTTTTGGGTAAAATTCTATCAACTTCAAAAAATAGATCTCCATTAGTTATTTGATTTGTTTTTTAATTTTTTAATTATGTCTTCCAGATTTTCTGATTCGGGATTTTCACATTTTCATATTTTCACATTTTCAAATTAGAATACTTTGTTTAAAAAAATACTCATCGCCAACCGTGGCGAAATCGCTCTCAGAATTATAAGGACCTGTAAGGAAATGGGAATTAAAACCGTTGCGGTTTATTCCACGGCCGATAAGGACAGCCTCCATGTAAAGTTTGCGGATGAAGCCGTTTGTATTGGGAGGCCCTCCAGTGCAGATAGTTATTTAAATATGCCACAAATTATGGCCGCTGTAGAGATTACCAATTCCGATGCCATTCATCCTGGCTATGGGTTTCTTGCGGAGAATGCAAAATTTGCCCAGATATGTATAGATCATGGCATTAAATTTATAGGCCCCACTCCCTTAATGATTAACTCAATGGGAGATAAAATGACTGCCAAAGAAACAATGATAGCAGCAGGTGTGCCTGTGGTGCCAGGTGTAGATGGTCTTTTAAAAGATGTGGCTCATGCAAAAAAATCGGCTGAGGAAGTAGGGTATCCCATTATTTTAAAAGCCACAGCCGGCGGCGGTGGCAAAGGGATGCGTGTAGTATGGGAAGAAAAGGACATTGAGAAATCTTTTGAGAATGCGAAAATGGAAGCGGCTGCTTCTTTTAAAAATGATGGTATTTATATGGAAAAATTTGTGGAGGAACCACATCATATAGAAATACAAATTGCCGGCGACCAGTATGGAAATGTTTGCCATTTGAGCGAGCGTGATTGTTCTATTCAGCGCCGCCATCAGAAGTTGGTAGAAGAATCCCCATCGCCTTTTATGACGCCGGAATTAAGAGAAAGGATGGGAGCCGCTGCTATAAAAGCAGCTTCAGCTATCAATTATGAAAGCGTTGGTACGATTGAATTTCTGGTAGATAAGAATCGTGATTTTTATTTCATGGAAATGAATACCCGCATACAGGTAGAGCATTGCGTTACTGAAGAAGTAATAAATTATGACCTTATTAAAGAACAAATAAAAATAGCCGCCGGCGAAAAAATTTCCGGAAGAAATTATTATCCTGAAATGCATGCCATTGAATGCAGGATAAATGCAGAAGATCCTTATAATGATTTTCGCCCTTCGCCGGGACGCATTACCACGCTTCACCAACCTGGCGGGCATGGTGTACGTGTAGATAGCCATGCGTATGCGGGTTATGTAATTCCTCCCTATTATGATAGCCTGATTTCTAAATTAATTGCGGTAGCGCAAACCCGCGCCGAGGCCATTGATACCATGAGCCGCGCGCTCAGCGAATATGTGATTGAAGGAATAAAAACCACCATTCCTTTCCATCAGCAATTGATGCAGAATGAAGACTTCAGGAGTGGAAATTTTACTACCAAATTTTTAGAAGGATTCACTATGAAGTAGGCTTTGTTTCAATAGCCGGAGTATGGCGCCATAATTATTTTCGTAAAAAAGAAAGCGCTTCCTTCGCTTGCTCCAGATGTCTTTCTTCGTGGGCTACAATAATGTCGAACGCTGTCGCTAATTTATAAACAATGTATTTATTGGCTGGTGAAGAAATTACCGTTCCCTTTTCCAACAGATGGCGGCTATTTATTATGGTCTGTTTTAGTTCCAATTGATGAGCATAGAACTTGCTTAAAATATGAGTAATTGTTTTGTTTTCGTCAGGCTCCCATATTGAGAAAGTTTTTGTCTTTTTCTTCCTGTCCGGCTGAACGGATTTTAAAATCATTTTACCAAAAAAATTAACCATAAAATCCACTTTGCCCGTAAAAGCGATTCTATAATTTCCCTCCCGGATAGACTCTATAATTGGGAAATAAGATTCGTTTACCCGGATTAGATGCTCCATATTCTGGGCAATGCTCCAGGTAGATTCGTTGGGTTTCTGGTTCAATTGTTCTTCGGAAAGCTGATGGAATAGCTCTATAAAATTCTCCGTTAATGAGTCAATTTTAGAAGTCCACTTTTCAGTATTCATTTCAGTCTTATTTTATAAATGACTATAGATTACCTGCTTTTTCACAAACAAAAGTAACTGAAAAGACAATATGGAGCAATGCATCTGAGCTAGCCTGAGTAATATCTTTAAATTTTGTAACGGCTAAAACCCATAATAACCTTTTAATATTTACTTTTGACGAGGATAACTCTTCTACACCGGAAAATCATATAGCCACTTTCTTTTCCGGAGTCATGATTCATCCCGGTGCTTATAATGATTCCATCAATCATTATAATGTTTTAAGAACTTTGGAGGCGATGTATCAATTATCCCGTTCGGGCAGTGTCCGGGAGGAACCAATTTCTAATATCTGGAAAAGTGAAAAATGAAATGCCTAATATGATGTTTACAAAAAAGTTTAAAATTCTAACAATGAAAGTATTATTACCCCGTTTGTGTTTAGGTTTCTTGTTATCATCCATTTTCGCAATAGCAGCGACCCCTCCTGGCAAAAACCTTATCAATAATATTGAACTAAATAACAACTGGCAGATGCAATCTTCATCAAAAATAAATGCGGGTGATGCAGATGTTTCAACGTTTGATTTTGCAACAAAAGATTGGTACGCCGCCACAGTTCCGGGTACTGTTTTGGGGTCGCTGGTGGCAGATTCTGTTTACAAAAATATTTTCTATGGCCGCAATCTGGAGAAAATTCCTGAAAGTCAGTTCAATGTTCCCTGGTGGTACCGAACCACTTTTACTATAGATAAAATAGACGAAGGACAGATTACAAAATTGCGGTTTAATGGAATCAGCTATCGTGCAGACATTTGGCTGAATGGTCAAAAAGTAGCTTCCGCCGATTCTATAAAAGGGAGCTTCAGGCAATTTGTTTTAGATATAAGCAAGTATGTAAAGCCCGGGGCAAATGTGCTGGCATTAAAAATAACACGTGCACAAAA
>DATCWN010000308.1:0-4835 GCA_036566285.1 Hanamia sp. | reverse complement strand
GAAAATCCACGCATTTAATAAATAAACAAAAAGAAGTACTCCTGTAATTTTTTTATCCGTGTATTTATCCGCCTTGCTGGCCCAGCGGATTCTTTGGTTCATAAAATCTTTTAAAGTCTCTTCGCTTTGAGTTTGTACAATCACATCCGTTGATTTTAAAAACATGATTTTACCAGGATGCACTTTCTGTATTTTTTGCATCAGCAACATGTCATCACCGCTCGCTATTTCATCTATTCCTTCAAAACCATTTACCTCATAAAAAACTTTTTTTTCGTAAGCGAGATTAGCGCCATTGCACATGTTGTGAAATTTCTTATGCACCGAAGCGCCGGTGATTCCCTGCAAGGTCATAAAATCAAGTGATTGAAAGATTTTTAGAAACCTGGTTGCAAAAGAATCATTTGAGGTAGAACCAATAAATGTAACAGGTGCTGCAATAAACACGGGTTTCTTTTCCATGTAAAATGCTACCATAGTTTCTAACCATTTTACGGGAACAATACAATCCGCATCAGTAGTTATGATCAATTCGCCTTTAGCAAACTGGAGGGCCGTTTCAATTGATTTTTTTTTATAGGAATTTAAAATTTTGTCCTCTGTGTAATCCTGCAGGTTGATCGCCACTATATTTTTTTTTCTAAAAGAATGGATGATTGGAACGGTATTGTCAGTAGAGTGATCGTTAATAATAATTAGTTCAAATTTATGTTCAGGATAAGTTTGATTAATGATTGATTGAATACATGAATCAATATTTTTTTCTTCATTCCGGGCGGCAATAATGATGGATACAAAAGGAATTTCCTTTTCCATCGCTTTATCTTTTGATACAAAACCAGGTATCCCCATCCAACTTTTTCTGTAGAATAGAATAAGTATAAAATAAGGAACCAGGAGAAAAAACGTTATCAATAAAAAAAGCATTTTGCAAATATGAAGCATAAAACCAAACAACAGGAATCTGATTGCAACAAACTTTCACGAACCCCATCTGAAAAATTATCCGAAATTTTGTTAGATGGTTAATTCAGTATATTTTTAGAAAACAATTACCAATAAACACTAAACTTTTATGAGAGTTCAAACGTTCCTACTTTCTTTGGCCATCTTAATTTTTGCCGGTGCCTGTGTGGCAAAAACCGGTGTTACCAATTTTGATGATACTCAAATAGCCAATGGAGAAATTGCTAAAGAAAAATATTTTAAAGGCGCCTTTAGCAATGGAATGAAAGGTGATTCCATTTTCTTTACTGTTTCATCAGATAATAAAAAACTTACCAATCTTACCTTTAAAGGTTATTGGCGATGTAACGGTAAATTAGAAAGAATATCTACGGGACCGGATGGAGGTTTTAATATCGTAAATGGAATAGCCAACGGGCATATTAGCGAACCCCCAAATGGTGGTAGCACCGCCTGGCGCTTTGATATTGATAATACTATTATCGGCAATAAGGCTTCCGGAACTTTCAGAATGAATATTAATAATCTCGGCTGCGATACTTATTTGCTAAAATTTACTGCTATTGCCGAGTAAAACCGGTTCTTTCACATCTTTAAAAACTGCTCGAGCTACCTAACTGCCTTTCTTTTTTTAATATTCATAATTCTTTCAAAAATCTTTTCAGGTTTCAAAACAAATTCATAGATTTGTGTAGTTGCATAAACAACTATATGATAAACAACCAATTTAAAAAAGGCGAACTCTATAGTTTCATCACTGGCAAAGCTTCTACAGCTATTGCAAGAAGATTGCAGAAAAACTTTAAAGATGCGTCAATAGAAATAACGATTGAACAGTGGAGCGTTTTATATCATTTATGGAAAGAAGAAGGGCAAAGCCAACAGCAATTGTGTGAAGCTACTTTTAGAGACAAACCCAGTATTACAAGACTAGTAGATAACCTGGAAAAATCAAAATTAGTAAAAAGAGTCGCTTCAAAAAATGACCGCAGAAGCAATCAAATCTATCTGACAAAGGAAGGAAAAACATTGGAACAAAAAACAATGGAAGTGGCCAACAGAACATTGAATGAAGCGCTCGAAGGCGTAACCAACGGGCAAATAGAAATAGCAAAAGAAGTTTTACAAATGGTGTATGATAATCTGGCCCCCTAAATACTCCCAAAGGGGACTTGTGGAGTTTATAAGCAAACTCGAAATTTGACAAAAAAGAAAATTAAATAAAAAAAATCATGGAAACAACAACGACAACTTCTACCTTAAAAGGTGGCGAATGGTTGATAAAACCGGGAAACGCAAATGAGATTTTTACCCCTGAAGACTTTAGCGAGGAGCAACTGATGATACGCGATATGTGTCTGCAGTTTTTGCAAACGCAAGTGCTTCCCGTGATGGACAGAATTGACAAAGCGGAACCGGGCTTGATGCCGGCGTTAATGGAGAAAGCCGGTGAACAAGGACTTTTGAGCGCCTCGGTACCGGAAGAATACGGTGGCCTGGGAAAGGATTTTGTTACTTCTACCCTGGTGAGCGAAGCACTGGGCGGGGGAAATTCCTTTAGCGTAGCGATGAGCGCGCATTCAGGAATTGGCACCTTACCGATTTTATATTTTGGCACAGAAGAACAGAAGAAAAAATACATTCCAAAGCTCGCAACCGGAGAATGGAAAGGTTCCTACGGGTTAACGGAACCCGGAAGTGGTAGCGATGCGTTAGGTGCCAAATCAACCGCAACACTTTCTGCGGATGGAAAATATTATATCCTGAACGGGCAAAAATGCTGGATTACTAACGGTGGTTTTGCAGATGTTTTTACCGTGTTTGCAAAAATAGATGGCGATAAGTTTACAGCATTCATCCTTGAGCGGGGTATGCCAGGTTTTACGCAAGGGCACGAAGAACATAAGATGGGAATCAAAGGTTCCTCCACTGTCCAATTGTATTTCCAGGATTGCAAAGTGCCGGTTGAAAATGTGTTGGGCGAAATTGGCCGTGGCCACATCATCGCTTTCAATATTTTAAATATCGGAAGGCTGAAATTAGATGCTGCAACCAATGGCGGTGCAAAGGGAGCGTTAGAAGAATCTATCGAATATGCAAAAACCCGTGAACAGTTCAAATTACCGATTGCAAAGTTTGGCGCCATCAAATATAAGTTGGCAGAAATGGCCATCAGGATTTATGCTGACGAAAGCGCGTTGTACCGCACTGCAAACTGGATAGGCGAAAAAGAACATGAATTATTATCGGCCGGTAAACCTTTTAATGAAGCGCTTCTGGGCGCAGCGGAAGAGTTTGCCATTGAGTGTGCCATTTTAAAAGTCCATGGAAGCGAGGTATTAGATTATGTGGTGGACGAAGGCGTACAAATACATGGTGGCAATGGTTTCAGCGATGAATACAATATCAGCCGCGCGTACCGCGATAGCCGTATCAATAGAATTTTTGAAGGCACCAACGAAATCAACCGTTTACTTTCTGTAGATATGATGTTGAAACGTGCGATGAAAGGACAACTCGATCTGATGGGCCCCGCCATGAATGTGCAGAAAGAATTGATGAGCATCCCGGAATTTGGTGATGGAGTGGATACACCATTTGCCACAGAATTAAAAACCATCGCCAATATGAAGAAAAGTATTTTGATGGTGGCAGGAGCAGCAGTACAAAAACTGATGGCAACACTCAGCAAAGAACAGGAAATAATTATGAACATTGCGGACATGGCCATCAAAACTTTTGTTGCCGAAAGCATGTTGCTTCGTGTAATGAAATCAGTAGAAAAAACAGGCGAGGAAAATAATAAAGTTCCATTGGCAATGCTTCGTGTTTACCTGAATGATGCAGTGGATGCAGTGGCGAAAGCGGGCAAAGAAGCCATCAATTCATTTGCCGAAGGCGATGAACAAAAAATGATGTTGCTCGGATTGAAACGTTTCACAAAGACAGCGCCGTTCAATGCGAAAGACGCAAGGAGATTGGTGGCTACGAAGTTGATTGAGGATGGGAAGTATCCCTTTTAAATTTGATCTTTATTTTTTTTAAAAGCTTTGAGTTGTGATGGCTCAAGGCTTTTTTGTAATAATAGTAAGTCTGGTTGAATCTGAATTTGTACAGGAAGTTTTGCAGAATCCTTCTATATTCATTTAGCACCCTTTAAGCGTTTTAAGAAATGCTCTTTTTCAATTTTATTAAGCAAAGGGGTTTCCCGGCCAGCCTGCATTGCGTTATACAAACCCTTATTTTCTTCAGCCTCTGAATGAAAATCAATTCCAAGGTGGGTTAGAAATTCTTTTACTACTTTTTCCTGCCGCTTATTTTTAGGATTTACTATGAGCGCGCTTGAATAACTTTAAGAATTTTTTTTAGGCAATTGCTGCATTCAATACAAAAGATAGCAGAAAGTAAACTTTTGGGTACCGTCTCATTTTTTTTATATTGATTTCTGCTAAAATAAATTAATGTACATTTAAACTGAAATAGGCGGAAAGGGTTTGGCACACGAAATCCATTTTTGCCGGAGATACTACCTACCACAAGGAAATACAAATCCTTTATCAGCCGATAAACCGTGTTATAATAATATTTATAAAATCGGCTTTGAGTGTACCCATAAAATATTTGTTGTAAAAGATGAAATGCTCATAGCTGCGAAGATTTTATTGCAGCTACCCCTTCCGGGTTTGGTTTCAAATCAGAATACCAAAAATAAAAAAGGCAATTAGAATATTTATTAATCATCATTAAAAAAATAAAAAAATGGAATCTTCAACAAATCAAAAACAAAAAAACTATTCAGATAGTCTGGGCTCAGTAAAGGAAGCCATATACGAAGTGAACCAAAACTTTGCGGCAGCTATGGCCAAAGG
>DATCWN010000089.1:0-16180 GCA_036566285.1 Hanamia sp. | reverse complement strand
TTAGCAGGAATAAAATTCATAGAAATTGAATTTACACAATGCCGGATATTTTTGGAGGTAAGGCCTTCCCCTTCAAAGACGTGCCCTAAATGACCACCACATTTCGCGCAAACAATTTCTGTACGCATGCCATCTGCGTCTGGTATGTGTTTTACAGCTCCGGGAATTTCATCATCAAAGCTTGGCCAGCCACATTCGGAAACAAATTTATCTTCAGAGCGGTATAAAGGCGCATTGCAACGCTTGCATACGTACGTTCCTTTTTCAGTATTATTGAGGTATTTACCCGTGCCGGGGTATTCTGTTCCTTTATGTACAATTACCCGCGCTTCATCGGGAGTCAGTTGATTCCATCCCATAGTATTGATTGCTTTTTGATCGTTTGATTTTTGTTGCTTTTGGGCGCATGCGCTAAAGCTTATTACAAGCAAAGCCAGAAAGAATGCACTGTATATTTTACTTGCTTTCATGAGAATAAAAATACGAATACTTTTATTTATTTTTTTAGAAGCTGTGTTAAAGTACTGTGGTTTTACTTTATTTAAAGACTAAGAAAAGAAAGCGATGTATCACAGAAAATGCAGCTTTGTACCTTGGCATATTTATTGGTTTATTACCTCTTACAGAATATCTTTTCTTAAACCATTATGCAATAAAACCATAAGAATATGAGCCTGAAAGGTTTTATCATTTTTCTTTTAGTTCTAATAGCCATAGTCCTGGTTATTCTATCATTAGTTTTACTCACGAGTGCTGCATTATATGGCGCCTGGATTTTACCTCTGTTATGTGTAGGCTGTCTTTTAGTTTTTTTATTTGGGGTTTCTTTTTTTAATAAGGAACATTGAGTTTTAAGCTCGCCAATCAACGTTCTCTGTTATACGGAAAAGCGATTTCAAAAAATCTACTGAACTCCTTTCACATTCATCTGTAAAGTATAAATTGATTTTGACGCCGTAATGAACAGGACATCGTTATTCTTCCCGCTAAAACACACATTGCCAGTCCAGTTTTCCGGGATAGGAATATGCTCTATCATTTGTCCTTGTGGATTGTAAACCGTAACTCCTTTACCCGTAACATAAATATTACCCTCGCTGTCAATGGTCATTCCATCTGAGCCTTGGTTGATGAAGAGCCGTTTGTTGCTTAAACTTCCATCATCATTGATATTGTATTTAAAAGTTTTATCGGCTTCTCTGTCTGCTACAAACAGGAAACGTCCATCGGGTGTTCCGATAATTCCATTGGGCTTCACCAATGCAGGTTCCACTATTACTGACTTTTTTTTATTTTTTGGTAAATAATAAACCCTTTGCTCTTTTATATGGGTGTGATTTTCGTTCCAATAATTGCGCTTATAATAAGGATCCGTAAAGTAAATCCCGCCATTTATTGGATTCACCCAGGCATCGTTAGGCCCGTTGAGTATTTGTCCCTCAAAATCTTTAATGAGCACCTTCACTTTTTTCGATGGGCTTATTTCCCAGAGTTGATTTTGCTCATCTGCACAGGCAATGAGGTTGCCTTTTTTATTAAAATACAATCCATTCGAGCGTCCCGATTTTTCCATAAAAACAGAAAGCTTCCCATTAGTATCGTACTTCCATATTTTATCATTTGGTTGATCCGTAAAGAATACATTCCCGCTTTTATCCGCTGCCGGCCCTTCGGTAAAAGAAAACTGTGAAGAAATTAAAACAAGCGTAGCGCCCAGCGCTATTTTGCTTTCAACAATTCCGGTGTCGTTAGAAAGTTTTAACCGCAGATTTCTTGTTTGAAGGAGATCTTCCTGTTTAAAAGTATTTCTGGCAAAGGAATTTGACGGCGCATTTGCCATGAACAAAAAGCTTATCAAAAAAAAGAAGGTAGGTAAGTGTTTCATATAATTCTCGCAATTGTACTTTTTAACTTCATTAAAAGGAAATTGGTTTTCAAAAGCCCTTCGGGCAAGCAGTTTTTTTTATGCCCTCCATTCTCCAAGCCCTTCCCTGATTACTGTCCATTCATCGGTCGTACAATCCACCACGGTTGATGGTATAATTCCTCCGGGACCACCATCAATCACCAAATCCACTTGCTTTTGAAAGGTTTCATAGATTATTTCAGGGTTCGTATATTCTTCTACCATCGCGCCCGGCAGGGAAGCACTTAAAATCGGATTATCCATCGTTTCAAGAATAGACATACATATAACGTTGTCGGGTACACGCAATCCAATAGTTTCCTTTTTGCTTTTTAAAATTTTGGGAACTTGCTTGCTCGCCGGCAAAATAAAGGTAAATGGGCCGGGCAAACTATTTTTTAAAATCCTGTACAAAGGCGTGTCAATGCTTTTGGTATAATCGCTCAGATGGCTGAGATCTCTGCAAATAAAAGAAAGCTGCGCTTTTTTAGGATCTACATTTTTAATCCGGCAAATACGCTCAACGGCTTTTGGATGATGAATATCGCATCCTAGGCCATAAATAGTGTCGGTAGGGTAAATAATAATTCCTCCACTTTTTAAACAGGCTACTACCTGGTTTATCAATCGTTGTTGTGGGTTCTCCGGGTGAATAGAAAGAAGCATAGCTAAAATGTTTACGTTGAATAAAGTTAAAGAGTTTTACTCTGTATGAATAAGAGTGGCAAAAGAAATACTTTATCGTGCAACTTTCCAACCTTTCAACTTTCCAACTTTCAACCATCAACCATCAACCTTTCATTCATTCCACTTACATTTGCAGCGGTTTTGAATTTTAAAAATCCACAAACAAACTATGGCGATTATTACTCTTGGCACAATGGCTTTTGATGCTATTGAAACCCCCTTTGGAAAAATTGATAAAATTGTTGGTGGCTCAGCCACTTATGTGGCGTATGCCGCCAGCCATTTGACCCAGCCTCTACAGCAAATCTCTATAGTTGGAAACGATTTTCCCGTAGAGGAAATGAATGAATTAATAAAACGCGGCGTGCAATTGACGGGTGTGGAAATAGTTCCGGATGCCAAATCTTTTTTTTGGAGTGGAAAATATCATCTTGACATGAACACCAGGGATACCTTGACAACCGACCTCAATGTATTGGCCAATTTTAATCCTAAAGTCCCGGAAGAATATCAGGGCGCTGAATTTCTAATGCTTGGCAACGTAATGCCCAGCCTGCAATTGAGCGTGATGGATCAATTAAGGACCAGGCCAAAATTGATAGTATTGGATACCATGAACTTCTGGATGGAAACCGCTATGGAAGATTTAAAAATGGTGTTGACAAAAGTGGATGTGCTGATGATCAACGATAGTGAAGCAAGGCAATTGAGCGGTGAATTTTCTTTGGTAAAAGGCGCCAAAATAATTTTACAAATGGGGCCTGAATTTCTAATTATAAAAAAAGGAGAAAACGGCGCCTTGTTGTTTCATAAAGACCATGTTTTCTTTGCACCCGCATTACCTTTAGATGATGTGTTTGACCCAACGGGAGCGGGCGATTCCTTTGCCGGAGGATTTATTGGCCACATAGCACGCACAAAAGATATTAGTTTTGAAAACATGAAAACCGCCATCATCGTAGGTTCCGCCCTGGCAAGTTTTTGTGTGGAAAAATTCGGGCCGCAAAGATTAAAAGAGATTACCAAACAAGATATTGATGAGCGCCTGAGCCAGTTTGTGCAATTAGTAAACTTTGATATTGATATTGTTTAATCGCTTTTCATTTATCTTTCCTATTTCAAAAAATATTGAAATCCCTGATTTACAATGATAGACCTGATTGCACTTTTTTTTCTAACAAAGGAAATTGGAAAAATAGCTCTCCAAAAAGGCGTGAAGCCGATAACGTGGAAAATATATACGATTACCGGCTGGATTCTTTCCGAGATTCTCGGGTTCATTGTTGCGCTCATGTTTTTTGAAAAAGACAATCTCTTTTCTATCGTACTCGTTGGGTTTCTGTTTGCCATCACTAGCTATTTTATTATCAAAGCGCAATTACATAAACTACCCGACCAGAACAGTGAAGATGACATCAATAATATTGGCCGTAATTAAAGGAAGAAATTAATAGATGCCATGTCTCGCCTCTGCTTGTAATTTTGTGCCTCCTTCAGCACCAGTAATTTTACATTTTCTAAATAAATTTTTATGTCAAATCTAATAAGCGAATTCAATGAATACCGCGAAAAAACAAATGACCTGATTCTCAGTAAAAATAACCTCGTAATCAAACGCCTCTACAATCTCGATACCAATACTTACGAAGAAGGTGCGCTCGATAAAAAAACCAAAGAAATGCTGGGATTGGTAGCCAGTATGGTTTTGCGCTGTGATGATTGCATCAAATATCATTTGGGAAAATCGCACGAACTGGGCGTTACCACAGAGCAGATGTATGAAATATTTGCGGTAGCCAATATTGTGGGCGGCACCATTGTAATTCCACATACACGTCGAGCCGCGGAATATTGGGAGGAATTACAAGCTTCGGTATAGTCCTAGTTTTGCAAGGTTAGATGGTTTAAAAGAATTTAGCAACTTCCTTATTTCTTTTTTTTATTAATTATTCCTGACTATTAAATTCCCAATTTCATAATTGATTACAATACCTGTAACACAAGTATGTAGTAACTTTGAAGGCATAATTTTTTTTAAAGATGAGTGAAATTGCTATCGCCCCTGCCGCACTAACTTCCAAAGACTTTACTACTGACCAGGAAGTACGCTGGTGCCCCGGATGCGGCGATTATTCCATATTGGCACAAGTACAAAAAGTGTTTCCAACATTGGGTATTCCCAGAGAAAACTTTGTAATCATTTCCGGAATTGGCTGTAGCAGCCGTTTCCCATATTATATGAATACCTACGGCATGCACAGTATTCATGGTCGTGCCACTGCAATTGCCAGCGGATTGAAGGCAAGCCGGCCCGAGTTAAGTGTCTGGATTGTAACCGGTGATGGCGATTGTCTGAGCATCGGTGGAAATCATATCATTCATTTACTCAGGCGAAATTTTGATGTGAATGTTTTGCTTTTCAACAATGAAATATATGGTTTAACGAAAGGACAATATTCGCCCACAAGCGAGCAAAATAAAATTACCAAAAGTACTCCTGTGGGAAGCATAGACCATCCTTTTAATCCGGCAGCATTAGCTTTGGGCGCCGATGCCTCATTTGTGGCGAGAACAATGGACAGAGATCCGAAACACTTACAGGCAATGCTTTTGAGATCGGCGCATCATAAAGGCGCCTCTTTCCTGGAGATTTATCAGAACTGCAATATTTTTAATGACGGCGCTTTTGAAATCTTTACCGATAAAAAATCAAAAGCCGATGAAGTGTTAATCCTGGAACAAGGACAGCCTTTGATTTTCGGAGCTGACAGAAACAAGGGAATTAAATTAGACGGATTACGGCCAAGAGTAGTTGAACTAAATGAAACCATCACTGCCGATGATTTATGGATCCATGACGAACACGATTTTTATAAGGCACAAATACTTACCCGGTTATTTGATGACCCCAAACTGGACCATCATTTTCCCCGGCCATTCGGAGTATTTTTCGAAACGGAAAGGCCTTGCTATGAAGATATAATGGCTATGCAGATAGAAGAGGCCATAGATAGAAGGTCGGGAGATTTGGATAAATTATTAAGAGGCAAAGAAACGTGGGTAATCAACGAATAAAAGAAATCAGTTCTTGTTATTCAAAAAAACAAACGGCTTCAGCTTTTTTACTTTTAAAGTTTCCGTAATTGTTTTTCTATCCGAATAAATCTTGTACCTGTTTACGTTAATTACTTCATGAGCAACAATGAGGTTGTCAATCTTTTCAACATAAAACAATAACTCATGTAAGAGTTCTACTTCGTGTTCGATTGCCTTGGGATTTGATTCTTCTTTGAACAATACCAAAAGATCGCGGTTAAATTTGTCCATTATTAAATTGGTTTTTAATAGCCTATCATGCCTTGTTTATTAGGACAACCGCAATTGGCTTTTTTAGAAGCGTTGCAACCCATTGCAATAATTGAGATGGTTACTAATAATACAAACAGGATTTTGCTTAAATTTTTCATTAAATATTGGCATTATAATTTGATTTATTTTCGATGGAGTTTTTACCGTTTACAAAGTTATTCCACCAATGAATAAAGCGACTACTAAATTAAACTATTTTTTCCTGATAATTATTGCAATGTTTTGACAGCCAATAACAATTTTAACAACATAGTAAAAATACCACGTATTCTAATATGTCCGCTTGATTGGGGTCTTGGCCACGCAACCCGTTGCATACCAATAATTAAGGAGTTAATTACCCTTAATTGTGAGGTAATAATCGCCGCGGACACACTTACATTTTCTTTATTAAAAGAGGAATTTCCCTCGATAGTATTTTTACGTAAAAAGGGCTATGAAATGAAGTATAGCCGGGCTAAAAATGGGTTATGGATAAAAATATTGCTTCAAATACCCAAAATTATTTTAAAAATAAACCATGAAAATAAATGGCTAAAAAGGACGATTGACCAATATAAACCGGATGCTATTATTTCTGATAATCGTTTTGGAATGTATTCTAAAAAGATTCCATCCGTCTATATTACGCACCAGCTTTTTATTAAAACAGGAAATAGATTTACAGAAAGGATGGCACAAAGAATTCATTATTATTTTATAAAAAAATATAGAATATGCTGGGTGCCTGATTTTAAAGAAAATGGTTTAGCGGGAAAACTTTCTCATCCGGATAAGATTCCATCCAACGTCATTTATCTCGGGGGGCTATCAAGGTTTCAACCATTAGAAACTATTCACAAAAAATATGATCTTCTCATTTCTATTTCCGGCCCGGAACCACAGCGAAGTATTTTTGAAAATATCATTTTATCACAACTCAATAGTTTTTCCGGGAGCGCCTTGTTGGTAAGAGGTTTGCCATCTGCAACAGAAATTATTTCTTCATCCAATAGTTCAGTAAAAATAGTGAATCATCTTGTGGCTGCAGACTTCAATAAAGCTCTGGCGCAATCTGAAATAGTAATCAGCAGAAGCGGCTATACAAGTATTATGGACCTGGTGAAGTTGCAAAAAAAAGCGATTTTGATTCCTACGCCGGGGCAAACAGAGCAGGAGTATCTCGCGAAATATCTTTTAGAGAAAAAATTATTTTATTCCATAGAACAGGAGAAATTTTCTTTAAAAGAAGCCTTAGATATATCCTCTTCTTTTCCATATACCCATCTATATTTTCCTTGTGATGATTATAAGAATGTAATCCATGAATTTGTGGGGTCATTAAAAACAGGCAATTTTGCACCACAATAATTTATTTTGAGTTCACAGGTTAAAGCACATCTCGCTCTTCTTGGTACTAATCTTTTCTTTGCGACGAATTACAGCGCGATAAAATATTTTACCGCCAATCAATTCGCCGGCGCATTTGGGCTAAATATTATCCGCGTAGGCGTGAGTCTTGTTTTATTCTGGATTTTATTTTTATTTAAACCGGTTAAAACAAAAATTGCAAAAAAAGACATTCCTGCATTTTTACTTTGTGCACTTACTGCCATTGGTTTAAACCAGATGTTGTTTATAAAAGGATTGTCATTTACATTGCCCATTCATGCTTCGCTGCTCACACTTATTACACCCATCCTTATTACAATAATTGCTGCGAGGGTACTGAAAGAAAAACTTACAGGCGCAAAAATGATTGGCTTATTTCTTGGAATTTCAGGAGCCGTATTGTTAGTTAGCACCAGAGAAACGAGCGCACCGGGCGATAATATTTTACTGGGCGATTTTCTGGTTTTACTAAGTTCCGTTGCTTACACCTTTTATTTTATTTTGGTAAAACCGCTCATGAATAATTATTCTCCTATCATGGTAACGCGGCTGATTTTTACATTTGGTTTCTTCATGATTCTGCCTGTGAGCGTTACGGAATTTTCTGATATTACCTGGCAGGTTTTTACTTTTAAAGATTGGTTCCTTTTATTTCTTATCGTTATTCCCGGCACTTTTCTGGCGTATGTTTTTAATGTGTATGGCATTAAAATATTAAGCGCTTCCACTGCTGGCGCTTATATTTATTCACAGCCGGTATTCGCAGTTACTATTGCTGCAATATTTTTAAAAGAAGAATTGTCTCTTTATAAAATTCTGGCCGCAGCCCTTATTTTTGGAGGAGTGTATTTATCAAACAGGAAAGTGAACAATAGTTAAACGGCTGTTTTAAATTAAATGTAATTAGCCAATGTATCCGAATTCAAAACTAAAATAATAGTAAAATCCTTACCTTTAAAGGCTCAACCCTGATATTTAAAATTGCAGGAACAATTATGCAAAAAAATTTCGGGAACCTTTGGAAAAATTTAATACACACATCCCCCTTGAAAAAATTGTATTCGCCTAAAAACGTTAGGGCAGTAAAATTGTATGAAAAGCAATAAAAACAAAAAGATTATTTTTTCTTCAAGAAACCAGGAAATGTCAACAGTAAACAAAAATAAAACAGCACACATAGAGAAAAACGGAGCTAGCAAAGAAGAACTACTAAGTTTGAACCATCAGGTAAGCCAGGCAGGAAATTATGCAGAGGCTATTGTAGCCACTGTACGCGAACCGCTTGTGGTACTGGACAAAAATTTTCGTGTCAAAACCGCCAACAGTTCTTTTTATAAAACCTTCCAGGTAAATGTGGAAGAAACAGAAAATAATTTGATTTATGAACTGGGCAAGGGCCAATGGAATATTCCCGAATTGCGTACGCTGCTGGAAAATATTCTCCCGGAAAAATCAAAATTTTCTGATTATGAAGTAAGACACAACTTTGCCAACATTGGTGAGCGGATTATGTTGTTGAATGCCCGTGAAATTAAAAGTGATGATAATTCTGAAAAATTAATTTTACTGGCTATAGAGGATGTTACAGAAAAAAGATTAATTAGCAATAGGATAAAAGAAAGCGAAGAACGGTATATCCGGTTATTGAAAAATTTACCTGCCGCTATTTATGCTTGTGATGCACAGGGATATCTTACTTATTACAACGATGCTGCTGTGGAATTATGGGGACGAAAGCCTGAAATTGGAACAGACATGTGGTGCGGTTCATGGAAAATGTTTCGTACCGATGGAACGTTCATACCATTAGATCAATGCCCGATGGCTATTGCGCTTAAAACAGGAAACTGGAAACCCAAACCCAATGAAGAATTTATTTTTGAGCGGCCTGATGGCACAAGAAGGTACCTGATTCCTCATCCCCAGCCAAACATCGACCTAATCGGAAGAATTATCGGAGGCATTAATACTATGATTGATATTACCAGCCTTAGAGCAGCGGAGTTTTTGGTACGGCAGAACGAACATCGGTTTCGTAACCTCGTGGAAGGATCATCAATAGCCATGGCAGTTTTACAAGGGCCTGAAAAAATCTTAATCCTTGCCAATGAAGCAATGCTTACTCTTTGGGGCAGAGATAAAAGCATTTTCGGAAAAAAGTTATTAGAATTTCTGCCTGAATTGGTGAACCAGCCGTTTCCAAAATTATTAGACGAAGTATTTACCACCGGAAAATCTTATACTGAAGAAGATTCTTTGGTCTTTTTAAAAAGAAACGGGAAGTTTCAAAAATTATACACAGACTTCAGTTATACCGCCCTGCGCAACAGTGATAATGAGATTACGGATATATTAATTAGCGCAATTGATGTAACGGAAAGCTTCATTTTTAAGAAACAATTGCTGGAAAGTGAACAGAATTTTCGCAACATCATTGAACAATCACCGGTTGCCATGTGTGTGTTGCGAGGTCCCGAATTCACAGTCGAAATTGCCAATGAGCGGATGTATGAGGTTTGGGGTAAAAAAGAAATTGAGGTATTACACAAGCCATTGTTTACAGGTTTGCCGGAAGTGAAAGACCAGGGAATTAAGGATTTGCTGGAAAAAGTGTATACCACCGGAGAAAAGTTCACGGCAAGTGAATATTCCATAAAATTGAGCCGTGGAGGAAAGCTGGAAACCATCTATGTTGATTTTGTATATCAGGCGCTCAAAGAAAATGATGGCAACATTTCCGGTATTGTAGTGGTAGCCATTGATGTAACCGACCAGATAAATGCCAGACGGGAAAGCGAATTTCTTCAACAACAAAAAGATGATTTTATCGGAATTGCCAGCCATGAATTGAAAACACCGGTTACCATTATTAAGGCCTATTCTCAAATGCTGGGAAAAATTTTATCAGAGAAAGGGAATCTATACGAATCGGGGATGGCAAATAAAATGGATGAACAGACGAACAGACTCAATAGCCTGATAGTGGATCTGTTAGATACCACAAAGATCAATTCCGGCAAATTGCAGTTTAATAATGTTGATTTCGACTTTAACGAGCTGGTAAAAGGGATTCTTGATGATATGAAATATACTACGCAAACCCATAGCATTGTTAAGGAATTGGATGACTCCTGTATGGTACACGCTGATAAAGAAAGAATCGGCCAGGTGATTGATAATTTCATCACCAATGCTATTAAGTATTCCCCGAAGGCCGACCAAATTGTGGTGCGTACAGAGTTAAAAAAAGACGAGGTTCATTTGAGTGTGCAGGATTTTGGAATTGGCATCAGCGCTGAGAAGAAAGATAAAGTGTTTGAGCAATTTTACCGTGTAACAGGTAGCGGCAAACCTAATACCTACCCTGGAATGGGATTAGGTTTGTTTATTGCTGCCGAAATCATTAAGCGGGAGAACGGGAAAATATGGGTTGAAAGTGAAGAAGGCAAAGGCTCTTCTTTTTGTTTTTCACTGCCGTGTAAGAGGGTGGAGGGCACAACCGAATAAAAACTGAATGCTACAAATTATTGATAATGCAAAACAACGGCTCTCCATTGGCAGAAGATTATTAAAAACTACTCCATTTTACTCCCGCTGTAAACCACCTGCCCACCATAGGTACCGCTCCGGCTTCTATGTAAGATACATTGGTAATGTTACTCAGGTCAGAATAAAACTCAAACTTCTTGCAGGTAACGGCCACGCGGGCATCCAGTAAAGTATAATCTTTATAATGCACTCTTTGCTGGTACCTGGCGGCTAAAGTAAAATGATATTTATTTACAAAACCTAGACTAGCCCTGGCGGTTAATTGATTTCTCAAATTTTCCAATGCATATTGAGAGATTTTATTGCTTTTCCCACCATGCGACACTTGCGGATTCAGCCAGGTGTAGGACAGGCCGGTGAGCAAACTAACATCACCAGTATGATCAGCATCCAAGAGGCGGTAATCTGCGGAAAATGAAATACCGCGTGTTTTTATTTTACTGAAATTCTGAGGCTGCCATGGCTGGTTAAGACTGTCTTTTACCCAATCAATAAAGTCGGAAGTGTTCCTGTAGAAATAACTTGCCGAAGCGTTTAATGCGGTGCTATTATACTTTACACCGGCTTCTACATTGGTGGAATGTTCCGGCTTTAGCTGATCATTACCAATGTTTGACGGCCCCTTGTAATAGAGGTCTGTGTAGGTAGGCAAACGCTGACCGGTACCGGCATTGGCAAAAACCCTGACATTCTTTTTAATAGTATATCCCGCATCAATTCCGGGTAAAAACTCCCAGCCGAAATCAGAATTGTAATTGGTATAAGCTCCTATATTTACCAAAAGGTCTTTTACTTTATTAAAGCTGTATTCACTAAAAAAACCATAGTTCATCCTGTTGTGCTTACCTAAACTGTTACTATGGATGGCTTCATTTCTTACTTCCGCGCCGAGGCCAAAGTTTCCAATTCCGGTGATAAAAGTATTATTGAGTTCCATATCCAAAACATTGGTGGCATGGCGATTTCTATATACTTCCGGTTTTTGCCTTATGAAAATATAGTCGTCATGATTGTAGCGGTAGCTGATGCGGGGCTTTACGGTCCAATGCTTATTTATGGGCAAAGTAGCATACGCCCCGGCTATGGCGGTTTCTACTTTTTCATGGGATTCCTTATCCGCCGGGGCCGCATAAAATGCATTGGCCCCAAAATCATTGGATACAAATCCTCCTAAAAAACTGAGGGTTTTATGGTTACCTAAGTCAATGTTATTTTGATAAAAAGCTTTTCCATTTTTCAAAGCGGTATTATAGCGGTAACCGGAAGTTTGTGTATAGCCCATGGAAAGCAGGTGGTTGACTTTTTTGCCCGATATATTCACCGTGGCATCCAGGCCCGCTCCTCCAAAGAGCTTTTGATTGCTGGTATCTTTTTGAAAAGAGCTTCCTGCAAAGGCATGGACGGTTACGCCATTTCCCTCCGGCTTTTTGGTGATAATATTGATGACTCCGTTTAAGGCATTGATGCCGTAAATGCGTGCAGCCGCGCCTTTGAGAATTTCAATGCGCTCTATGGCGCTTACACTCACGGGAATGTTCATCATGTTGTGCCCGGTTTGGGGATCGGTTATTTTTATCCCATTAATCAAAACCAATGTCTGGTCAAAAGTGCCTCCGTCAATGCTTATATCGGCTTGTGCGCCCCAGGGCCCACGCTGTCTTATATCCACACCCGATACATAAGTGAGCAATTCATTCACAGATTTTACGGGCAGCGTTTTAATAACTTCCTTGTCAAGCAGGATAATGTTCCTGTTTTGTTTTGAAAATAGCATGGGCAACCTGTCCTGTTGAATGATCACTTCATTTAAGGAGCGAACCGGAAAGCTATCAATCCTGGTTACCTGCGCATACATTGGGAAGCTGCTAAAAATAAGGGCCAAAATGAATAAAGTACTTCTTTGCATTTACAATTTTTGGCGCAAAAGTAGGATAGATAGATTTCAAATGGAAACTTTACCAGGATTGCAAAAAAGACATTGGGATTTTTGTGCTCCGGCAGATACCAATTCTACTACATCGCCGCTTTAGAAATAGGAGTTCCGGCGAGGTATAATCTGAATGGCTCCCAATACATTTTATGCCAGCCCGAGTTGAGGTCATCGAAAGCACTGCCCGGCACATTCGCGTGAATGACGTGCAAAAGGGTATCGTTTCCCTGTGGCTCCAGATGAATGATAAAAGTAGAATCTACATCATCACTGCTCCAGCTCTGTGCCCTCCATGTTTGTACAATCAGCCTGTCTTTTATTAACTGAAGATTTTTACCGGTGATATAACCGTTGTGGGCCGAAAAATTACTTCCTTCTGTATCGGCAATTTGTGCCGGAGCGCCGGTAGCTATCGAATGCTTATCCCCATTCATATAGATGGCGTATAGATCTTCCGGCGAAGTATTTTTGAATAACACATCCTGTAAGATAGTTTTTGACATAATAACAATTTTAATTGGAGATGTAATTTACTTGATTTCTTCCGATTGCAAAATTGTAGTTAGCGGTCTGTGCTACTAGCCGTGATAAGCTTTTATATTATTGGACGGAATGGTGGAAACTCTCTCTTAATAATTCAGAAAGACATTGTATTTGATAAGATCCGGTATGTTGCGGCAATCCAGTTTTTTAAGAATATTCTTACGGTGAGTGGTCATGGTATGCAGGGAAATAAACAGCTTTTCTGAAATTTGCCGGTTGCTATAACCTTTGGTTATTAAATTGAGAATCTCTCTTTCCCTTGCAGTCAGCAGCATATACTTACGGTAGTTTTGGTGTGCAAACCGCTGGTGATGAAACAGCTCTTTTAATTTTTTAAGATAAAAAGGCAGGTTATCCAGGCTCACTTCCAATTGTATTTTCGCCGTGTCTTTGAGTGCGTTGTGTTCAATAATAAAATTGATTTCCTTTTCAAAAGGATTGATGACTTCGGGTTGTTTTTTATTGGCCCAATCTATTGCTTTGTCCGGATCTGAAAAATACCTGGGCACAAATACCGAGTTGGTAGCTTCAAAGCTTTCCATGGTAGAGATCTGCGCCATGGCATCTTCGCCCATGATGAACCCTACTTTTTGCATGCCAAGCTCTTTGCCCGGCTTATTTACCGTGTTTTCAATCCATTCAAATAGCTTGTCAGGAATGTGAAAGCTAAAGTCACTATGATTCCAGATCACCTTTTCAGCTTTTGTTTTCTCAAGCACTTCCATGTAAGCTTTCATTTCCTGCATAAAAGTTTCCGCATTTAATTCCTGGCCAGTCCAGCGGGTTAGCAGCAGCTTCTCCTGTTCGCGATGTTCTATAGTAAACAAAGGGGATTGATGTGGATTCAAACAATACTTATTTTCAGGATAAAAATTAAACTAAGTATAAACATAATAAATTCTGCGGATCAGCCAAATAAAAATACCTACTTCTGGGTATTGCGCTGCAAGTATATTCTTTCAATATTTGCAGAATTACCAGCGAATTGCTTGTTTCCGCATACTTAAATCCGGATACTTTGCTTCCTGCTTATTACCTACAATTTGAAAACATGAAAAAGAAAAATTTTATTGCTTCCTTTTTTACCAGCTTCTTTATTTTTATTTGCGGTGCTGCAGAAGCACAAAAAGAGCTTCCCGTTGGTGAAAGAAATGTGTATTATCTGCACCAGCAATTTGGCCTTCCCGGAACGGACAAGCTAAAAGTGCTTGTTATCAGCAGCCATATTTACAGGTATAGATATAATGACGATTCGCATCAGCGGGTGGAAACTGCCCTGAGCCTTGCGTTTGGTAAAAAAATGAGTAAAATCAGGGAAAATGAATACAATTCTTCAGTAACGCCAACCTCTAACCAGGTGCATGAAAACAACAGGCAGGAGGTAGAATTTGGATATTATAGCGGAGTAGGAGCCAGTGCTACCGGCCCTGAAATTCATGAGACTTTTAGTTCCACGACCGAATTGCTCAAAAGAAAAAGAGAGCAGCTCATTGCAGATTTTCAGAAAGAAGGATATACCATTTACCAGGCAACTTTTGATGAATATACTGATGATCACCTGAAAGAGATGAAGCTTGAAAAAGTAGAAAGATTATCTATTCTGTGGATTCCGGAATACACCAGGGGCGTTATTCTTTCCATGGCTTCACGCTACCAGCAAAGTGGTTCTTCTTCCGGCGGCGGCATTACAATTGAAGAACGCAGTGATAAAAATAAAAGTAAGCCTGGTACCACCGCCAAAAAAGCCGACAACACCGATTGGGCGGCAGTGGCCAAAGCCAAAAGCTGGGAAGCCGGATTATTGGAAGCAGAGGGCGACCGGCTGTTAAAGCTAGGCGAACTCAGTAAAGCAGTGCAACAATACAAGGCGGCGCAGGCAACTTTATATACCGACAGGGTTCAGCAAAAATTAAACAATGCCGAGAGCTCGCTTCAGGGAGGCGCGGCATTGATTGGGGGAGGATTGGACGCCGCACAAGACGTTAGCGTTGCTTTAGACGAAATGAAAATCCCAAAATTCAGCGCATGGGGCCTCACTTATAGTGGTTTGTCGCTCAATAATAAAAATAAAGGGATCCCCGCGGACCAGATTCCATCGGCCACTTCTCTTACTTACGGCGGCTACAGGATATTCGCTATGGAAATCGGCTTCACGTATTTACGTTCGCCCGTTTATGAAGTCTTTTTAAAAGATAAAAATGGTAATGAAACGAATCATACCATAATGGTGAACCGCAGTTCAATCGGGCCTACCGCCTCATTAGGATTGGCCATTCCTTTTAAACACTTTGTAATCTATGGCATGTACGGGTATGGCGTTCAGTTTTTTAGTACGCAGGCCAATGTTTTTACAGAAGGATATACTTATACGGATATTATGAAGGATATGGACCGTATCACTTTTGTGCCCAAAACGGATGTAGGAATTAAAATAAAGATTCCCGGCACCAGCCTCGGCATTGGCGCTCATTATGTAATGAACAAGTACAACGGTAAAAAGATAAGAGCGGAAGGAGATAGGTTCTCTAAAGTTACCCACAAAAATGCAGACTATTATGCAGTGGGCAGCGTACACGATTCTTACAAATACGACGTCATTGGATTTAGCCTTTATTACCTGATGAAGAAGTGATTGGAAATAGGGGGCTTATTGGGATTTTAATTTAAGGCACTCGTGAAGGCTGAGTGAAAGAGTTGCTCTTCTGGCGCAGGTCTCCTGATCTGTGCTTACACTTACTCCTTGTTTTTATCTATCCATTCATTTCTTAGCATCGAATATAAAACCAGGTCAAGGAATTTATTATTTACCAATTCTGCCTCTCTTA
>DATCWN010000151.1:0-3856 GCA_036566285.1 Hanamia sp. | reverse complement strand
CATACATGATCTATCTTTTGTTCATTAAGGTAAATGCTGAAAAGCTTGGTGCTTAGCAATTCGCCCTGTGCTAAAATATCTTTGTTCAATGCTTCACTGAATGAAATCTTCAAAATAATATTTAAAAACTCAAAGTGCTCTGCAATTACATCTTTGGCTTTTTGATAGGCATCTTCCTCTTTCACCAACTGAATGATAAAATTTTGATAATGATGCTCGAGTGCATCAATACTTTGTTTGGCAGCAACCCTGTCGCCTTTTGCCAGCAAATGGCTTATTTCAGAAAGTGAATTGGTAGTGCCGCTTAGCGCGCTAAGCACCACCACTTTGCTCTCATCATCTTTAGTAATCAACTTTTTGATTTCAATCATTCTTTCAGGCTTCCCAACACTGGTACCTCCAAATTTCATTACTTTCATTTCTTCCTTCGGATTTTTTTTTAGTAAAATTGTTTGCAAATGTAATCCATAAGCTATAATTTTTTCAGGCAATTTCTTTATAAAATAAATTCATTTACGTAAGTCATAGCGCGAATTATTTTAGATTTTAGATTTTAGATTTTAGATTTGCCGTGTTGGCAGTGCACAAGACAAAGTCGCCAATCAATGAATAAACCAGTTAACAAATAAATGAAATGGGAAGAATTTTTGAAGTAAGAAAGGCAACGATGTTTGCCCGTTGGGATAAGATGGCGAAGCAGTTTACCCGTATCGGTAAGGAAATTGATATTGCTGTAAAACAAGGAGGTCCCGAACCGGAAAACAACGCATCCCTGCGGCGCTGCATCATCAATGCCAAGGCGGTGAATATGCCGAAAGACCGTGTGGAAGCGGCTATCAAGCGGGCAATGGGAAAAGATAAAACAGATTATCACGAAGAAGTTTATGAGGGTTACGCGCCTCATGGGGTGGCGTTGTTAATAGAAACGGCTACAGATAATCCGACCAGAACGGTAGCAAATGTGCGCATGCATTTTAATAAAAATAATGGTTCTCTTGGCACCAGCGGAAGTGTGGCGTTCATGTTTAATCATCTCGGAGAATTTAAAATTAAAAATGAAAATCTTGATATAGAAGAACTGGAATTGGAGCTGATAGATTATGGCCTTGAAGAAATTGGAGAAGACAGCGAAGGAAATATCATTATCCGCACGCCTTTCAACGAGTTTGGAAATATGAGCAAGGCACTGGAAGAAAAAAAGATAGAAGTAATAACGGCAGAGCTAACACGCATTCCTACCAACACAGTGGAACTTTCTGAAGAATACGCCAATGAAGTTTTAAAATTAGTAGATAACCTGGAACAGGATGAGGATGTACAAAAAGTGTATCATAATCTGAAATAGAAACATTTAAAATAATTATTAAAACGCAGACCTGGTATTTCCGATCTGCGTTTTTGTTTATAGAATCTTAAAAAGAGTTTTATTTCATAAGACGGTATGAAATAAAACTTTTCTTGCATCTTTCTAAAACATCCATGCAGGCAACTAACTGGTATGGTTTTTAATCTTTAAAGAAAATCGTTTTACATGAAATTGAAATATTCTCTTTTCCTCGCCTCCCTGTTTTTGATCTTACTAATATCCATGTCTTCAATTTCAAACGCCCAAAAACCAACTGAGAACTACACTTCCCAATGGAAAAAAGTGGAAGATTTTCAAAAGAAAGGATTGACGAAATCAGCTCTTGAAGAAGTAGATAAGATTTTCAGTATGGCAAAAAGAAACAATAATGATCCGCAAATAATAAAATCATTATTGTTTAAAATAAATCTTCAACAAAATATCCAGGAAGATGCTTCCGTAAAAAGTATTGATTCGCTTGAAAAGGAAATTGTCATTGCAAAAGAACCTGCCAAATCAATACTGCAAAGCATTGCAGCGCAGATGTATTGGAATTATTTTCAGCAAAACCGATACAAATTTTACCAGAGAACCAATACCGAAAATTTTGATAAAAAAGATATTGCCACCTGGACAACAGATGATTTGCATAAAAAAATCGGGGATTTGTACCTGGCTTCTTTAAAGAATGAAATGCTGTTACAGCAAACCCAATTAGAGCCTTTGGACGCCATTATTTTAAAAGGAAATGTGCGCAATCTGCGACCAACATTATTTGATTTGCTCGCACATCGCGCATTGGATTATTTTAAAAATGATGAGCGCGATATCACACGTCCGGCTTATGCTTTTGAGATAAAAGACACCATCGCTTTCGCTCCCGTAAATGAATTTATCAAAGAAAAATTTATAACCAAAGACTCAGCATCGCTTCATCAGAAAGCGTTACTTATTTTTCAGGAGTTATTATCATTTCATGAAAAAGATAATAATCCCAATGCCTTCATTGATGCAGATATGGAGCGAATCAATTTTGTAAATCAATACGGCGTAATGCAAAATAAAGAGGCGCTTTTTATAAATGCTTTAAAAAATGTTAGTGAAAAATACAGTAATAATCCGGCATCAGCACAGGCTACATTTTTAATAGCGCAAACCATTTACCACAAAGCAATTGAAGCCAATCAAAATAAAGATACCGTGTCAAATTACACAGTAAAAAAAGCAAAAGAAATTTTGGCTGAATTGATAAAAAAATATCCCAAAAGTGAAGGTGGTATCAATGCTCAAAATCTTTTGAATTCAATTTTACATCCAACCATAAACTTAACCACAGAAAAAGTAAATGCTCCCGCACAACCGTTCCGGACATTAGTCACCTATCAGAATTTTAATACACTTTATTTTAGAATTATTGCTTTAACTCCCGATCTTAAAAAAAATCTTGCCAGGAATTATGAGAATGACCAGGTATTTAGAAAATTAATTTCTCAAAAAAGTATCAGGAGTTGGAAACAAGATTTACCAAAGGTTGATGATTATCTTTCTCATTCTGTAGAAGTAAAAATAGACGCCTTGCCTGTTGGCGAATATGCTTTGATTGGAAGTGCTGATGAAAATTTCAGCCTTGATAAAAATCCTCTTGCGGCACAATATTTTTACGTTTCGGATATCAGTTTTATCAACAGCGGATTGCAATATTTTGTGTTGAACCGAACTACGGGTCAACCTTTGAACAATGCTAAAGTGCAAATCTGGAATCAGCAATATGATTACAAAACGCGAGACAATATTTTATCAAAAAAGGAATTGCTAACCACTAATAAAAACGGATATTTTGAATTAGCCGGAAACAATCAACAAAATGACAATCGCAATGTGAGGTTAGATATTACTTATAAAAACGACCGTTTGTTTTTAGACGATTATCAATACATCTATTATAACAATTACAACATTAATGAAGATGATGTTTATGATGATCAAAAAGAATTTGATAAAGACAATGCGAAAGTATTTTTATTCACCGACAGAAGTATTTATCGCCCGGGACAAATCGTATATTTTAAAGGAATCGGCGTTACCAAAGATTTCAAAACAAAAAAACCAATCCTTCTTCGATCTAAAGATTCATTGAACATTATTTTCTCTGATGCTAATTCTCAAAAAATTGATTCAGTAAAAGTGTTGCTAAATGAATTTGGTTCATTCAATGGGAAATTTAAAATACCTGAAAATAAATTGAATGGCGAGTTTACTATTGATGTAGAAGAATATGCTAATTCTTCATTTTCATTTTCTGTGGAAGAGTACAAACGTCCGAAATTTTATACCCAATTTGAAAAAGTAAAAGGAAGTTATCGTGTAAGTGACACCGTTAGTATCACCGGTTTTGCCAAAGCGTATGCGGGGAATAATATTGATGGCGCCAAAGTTTCGTACAGGGTTACAAGAGTAGCGCGATTCCTTTATCCATGGATGTTCTGGCGAAAAGGATTTCCACAAACGAAA
>DATCWN010000116.1:0-5050 GCA_036566285.1 Hanamia sp. | reverse complement strand
ACTTTGGCTCAAACGTCAATTACCATGAAAGCAGATTCTGCAAAACAAACCATCAACAAAAATATCTACGGACATTTTGCCGAGCATCTCGGTCGTTGTATTTATGATGGCTTTTATGTTGGTGATTCTAATAAAACGATACCTAATACAGACGGCGTTCGCAACGATATCATCGCTGCATTACGCAAGATGAAGATACCGGTATTGCGCTGGCCGGGCGGTTGTTTTGCTGATACCTATCATTGGAAAGATGGCGTTGGCCCTAAAGCAAAAAGGCCTGCTATGGTAAATACCTGGTGGGGTGGCGTTACAGAAGATAACAGCTTTGGCACTCATGATTTTTTGAACATGTGTGAGCGCCTTGGCGCTTCTCCTTACCTCGCAGGTAATGTGGGCAGCGGCACCGTGGAAGAACTCTCACAATGGGTACAATATGTAAACTTTGATGGCAAAAGTCCTATGTCGGATTGGAGGAGGGCGAACGGACGGGAAAAGCCATGGAATGTAAAATATTGGGGTGTAGGAAATGAAGCATGGGGATGCGGTGGCAATATGACCGCGGAATATTATGCAAACATTTATCGTCAATATGCGACATTCATGACGGGCTGGAGTAACACTGAAAAAATATTCCGCATTGCCTCAGGAGCCAACTCTTCTGACTATCACTGGACAGAAGTGGTGATGCGCGATATACCTCATAATATGCTGGAAGGTATTGCGCTTCATCATTATGCCAATGTGCAGTGGAACCAAAAAGGCCCTGCTGTTGATTTCACGGAGCAACAATATTTTGCTACGCTTAAGTCAGCGTTGTTTATGGAAGAATTGGTAACCAAACATTCTGCCATCATGGATAAATACGATCCCCGGAAAAGAGTAGCATTGGTGGTAGATGAATGGGGCGGATGGTACAATGTAGAGCCGGGAACTAATCCGGGTTTTCTTTATCAACAAAATACTATGCGCGATGCAATGATAGCAGGAGTTTCATTGAATATTTTCAATAATCATTCCGATAGAGTACGCATGGCCAACCTGGCGCAAACCATCAATGTATTGCAGGCGGTAATCTTAACCAATAAAGAGAAAATATTGCTTACTCCCACTTATCATGTAATGGAGATGTACAATGTACACCAGGATGCTAAGCTATTGCCTCTTTCTATCAAATCTGATGATTATTCTTTTGGAAATGAGAAGTTACCATCGGTGTCGGGCTCCGCTTCGAAAGATTCAACGGGGCTTACTCATATTTCTCTTACCAATATCAATCCGAAACAGGAAGAAAATATTTCGATAAATATTGAGGGGGTTAAATATACTAAGGTTACCGGGAGAATTCTTACCTCTGCTAAATTACAGGATCATAATACATTTGAAAACCCTGAAAAAATAAAGCCGCAAATATTTACGGGAGCCTCTTTAAAAGGAAGTTTATTGAATGTAAAATTGCCGCCATTTTCTGTGGTGGTTTTAGAATTGAAATAGCATGATAGTTTATTGAAATGAATCCTAACATTTTATCCTATTTATTAAAGTCCAAAAAATATAGGCTTATGAATATTGAAAAATTATTTACAGCTATCATTATTACACTTGTGACATCGTGGCCCACGTGTTTAAATGCTCAATCGAAAGCGGATATTATTGTTTCGGTAAATAAACCGATAGCGCCGGTGCAGCCCACCATGTGGGGTATTTTTTTTGAAGATATTAATTTCGGCGCTGATGGAGGTATTTACGCAGAGATGATTAAAAACCGCTCATTCGAATTCTCTATACCGCTGATGGGCTGGAGGGTTCGTCAAAGTAAATTTAATGAAGGGAGCGTGCTCGTTCTCAACAGACAAAAAGAAAATCCGGCTAATCCCCGTTTTTTGCGGATTACAAAAAATAATGCGAATGATGAATTGAGCCTTACCAATGAAGGCTTTCGCGGTATGGGTATAAAGAAAGGATTGCGGTATGATTTTTCTGTTGAATGCAGGCAGCCAACACCGGGGTTGAAATTACATTTGGAGCTTTTAAATAGTTCCGGTAAAGTTATTGGCAGCACTGTTTTTTCTCCTTCTGCTTCGGGCAATGAATGGAAAAAAGAAGCAGTAAGTTTCAATGCTACTGATACCGCATGGAAAGGAAAATTCAACATCCGTTTTGAAGGAAGTGGCGTAATTGATTTAGACATGATTTCTTTATTTCCTTCTGATACCTGGAAAAACAGGCCCGGTGGTATGAGGGCAGACATGATACAATTACTGGCCGATATGAAACCAGGATTTGTACGCTTTCCCGGAGGTTGTATTGTAGAAGGGCGCGACCTTGCGGGTCGTTATCAATGGAAAAGAACCATAGGTCCCATCGCCGAACGCCACCTGATAATAAATCGATGGAACACTGAATTTGCACATCGCCCCACGCCGGATTATTTTCAAACTTTTGGACTGGGTTTCTTTGAATATTTCCAGCTTGCCGAAGATATAGGTGCGGAGCCAATGCCAATCATAAACAGTGGTATGGCATGCCAGTTCAATACAGCGGAGGTAGTGCCTCTGAATGAATTGGCTCCCTATGTACAGGATGCGCTGGATCTGATAGAATTTGCAAATGGCGATGTAAATACCGAATGGGGGAAAGTGCGCGCGTCTATGGGACATCCGGCACCATTTAATTTAAAAATACTGGGCATAGGAAATGAAAACTGGGGCCCTCAATACATTGAAAGATTGAAGGTTTTTTCCAAAGCAATAAAAGAAAAATATCCGAACATTAAGCTGGTAAACAGCGCCGGCACAGATCCTGACGGGGAGCGTTTTGATTATCTGAATGGCGAATTAAGAAAAATGAATGCCGATATTATTGATGAGCATTATTACCGCCGCCCCGAATGGTTTTTGTCTAATGCTGCGCGGTATGATAATTATCCTAAGAATGGCCCTAAAATATTTGCTGGTGAATATGCTGCGCAAAGCGATAAAACGGTAAGCATTCATAATAGGAATAACATGACTACCGCTATTGCGGAAGCTGCTTTCATGACCGGCCTTGAGCGGAATGCGGGAGTAGTGAACATGACTTCCTATGCGCCTTTATTCGCTCATGCCGAAGGATGGCAATGGACGCCCGATCTTATCTGGGTAAACAATTTGGAATCTTACGGCACTCCGAATTATTATGTGCAAAAATTATACTCCACCAATAAAGGAACTGATGTGATTCCGGCATTACTCAATGGAAAAGCCATTACCGGCCATGATAGTTTGTATGTTTCGGCAGTGATTGATAAAGAAACCAATGACGTAATTATAAAAGTGGTAAATGCCTCCGGTAAAGAACAGGTGAATAATTTCAAGGTTGATGGTGTGAAAAAAATCGCATCAAAAGGTTTGCTTACCACATTGCAAAGTACTGATCCGGGTAGTGAAAATTCATTTTCTCATCCACAAAATGTGGCGCCAAAAGAAACTTCCATTGCAATAAAAGGAAACCAAATCAATCTTACTTCTTTGCCTTATTCGTTATCTGTTATCAGGGTCAAAATGTAAGGATGAAGTGCTTTGAATCAAGTAATCAGAATAACCAATGAATAGAAACAAATTGATTTTAATTAAAAGCCTCATCGTTCTTTTTGTTTTGTTTTTGAGCAACTATGCGTCGGCACAATTTGATAGAGCAAGACCTTTTAATGATACGCTTATTCCTGTTCATGATCCTGTAATAATACGCCAGGACAGTACTTACTATATTTTTTGCACAGGCCAGGGCATTACTGTTTTTTCTTCTGCCGATAGAAAACATTGGAAGCAGGAGAAAAGGGTATTTAATGCGCCTCCGCAATGGGCTTTAGACGCCGTTCCCGGTTTCAAAGGACATGTATGGGCGCCGGATATCAGTTATCATAACGGACTGTATTATTTATATTATGCGGTATCTGCGTTTGGAAAAAACACTTCTTGTATTGGTGTGGCTACTAATAAAACGTTAGATCCTTCATCCAAAGATTTTAAATGGACCGATCATGGTAAGGTAATTCAATCGGTGCCTGGCAGAGATATGTGGAATGCGATAGATCCCAATTTAATAATGGATGAAAATAATACACCATGGCTGTCATTTGGTTCTTTCTGGAATGGAATAAAATTGGTGAAATTAAATAGCGATCTGCTGTCGGTTGCTCAGCCTGAAAAATGGCATACCATTGCCTCGCGGAAAAGAGATTCCATTCTCCCGGATTCAGTGGCCGGAGATGCGGCCATTGAAGCGCCATTCATTTATAAACATGAAAATTATTATTACCTATTTGTATCGTTTGATTATTGTTGCCGTGGTGAAAAAAGTACTTATAAAATGATGGTGGGAAGAAGTGAAAAAGTATATGGCCCTTATATTGACAGGGATGGAGTACCGATGAATTTAGGAGGCGGTTCTCTTTTACTAGAAGGCAATAAAAACTGGCATGGCGTAGGACACAATGCTGTGGCTGCTTTCAACGGATGGGATTACCTGGTATATCATGCTTATGATGCCAATGATAATGGCCGATCTAAATTACGGATTGAAAAAATAATATGGATAAATGGCTGGCCTGCTGTATCAAACCGGCTGCAATAACTGATTGTTATTTATATTTATAAAAATCTAAACAAATCAACATGAAATTTATGAGTCTTATTTTAGGAGCAAGCGTGCTTAGCGCTGTAATTGTTTCCTGTAACAATTCGTCTGAGAATAACAATGCTGAATCAGTAAAAGCCGGCATTACAAAAGCAGATTGGGGAAACGCGGATGGCAAACAGGTGGAGCTTTACACATTAACGAACCACAAAGGAACCGAAGTGAAAATAAGTAATTATGGAGGCACCGTTACTTCATTTATTACCCCGGACAAAAAAGGTAATAAATCAGAAATTATTGTAGGCTTTGATAGTTTGAATCAATACCTTCAACAGCCACCTTACTTCGGTGCCTTGATAGGCCGTTATGGAAACAGAATTGCAAATGCAAAATTCACTCTTGATGGAACTACTTATCAGCTTGCTGCAAACAATGG
>DATCWN010000006.1:0-10600 GCA_036566285.1 Hanamia sp. | reverse complement strand
CTTTTCCTTAAACTTCCTCAGCCCTTCTTCCCCATCACAGGCTTCGTCAATTTTGTAACCCTCGAAACCAAGAATTTCGGTCAGCGTTTTTCTAATCGCTTTTTCATCATCAATAATAAGAATTGAAGGCATTGATTTTTTAATTAATTTAATTAGCTAATTAGCTAATTAGCCAATTAGCTAATTAGCCGCTTCCATCATCAAATACGCTTTTATAAATCCATCAATTTCACCATCCATCACCGGGCCAATATTCCCTACCTCATAATCCGTTCTGTGGTCTTTGATCATTTTATAAGGATGAAAAACGTAACTGCGTATCTGGCTCCCCCACTCTATTTTTTTCTTTGAAGCATTGGTAACATTCGCCGCTGCTTCTCTCTTACGCATTTCTTCTTCGTACAAGCGGCTCTTCAACATAGCCATGGCTTTCTCCCGGTTTTCCCCTTGTGTCCTCGCCTGTTGGCATTCCACAATGATTCCGGATGGCTTGTGCGTCAGTCTTACGGCGGTTTCTACTTTATTTACATTCTGTCCGCCACTACCGCCACTTCTGAAGAACGCCCACTCCACATCCGCAGGGCTTACTTTTATGTCAATGGAATCATCAACTAATGGATATACATAAACGCTGGCAAAACTGGTGTGCCTTCTTGCATTACTGTCGAAAGGCGAAATGCGCACCAGGCGATGAACTCCACTTTCGGCTTTTAGAAATCCATAGGCAAAAGGGCCGTCAAACTGTAATGTCGCGCTTTTAATACCGGCGCCATCGCCCGCCTGGTAATCCAATTCCATTACGCTCCAGCCATGTTTTTCACCATACATCCTGTACATACGCAAAAGCATTTCCGCCCAATCCTGGCTTTCTGTGCCACCCGCGCCGCTATTGATTTGCAATATAGCAGGCATTTCATCCTCGGGCTTGTTCAGCGTACTTTTAAATTCCGCATCATCTGCCGCTTTTAAAGCAGCATCATAAGCTTCCTTCACTTCTTCTTCACTGGCTTCACCTTCTTTCCAGAAATCAAAAAGGACGGCAAAATCCTCCACTTTTGATTGCACATCAGTGTATAGATGCAGCCAGTATTCATTCAGTTTTATGGATTTCAAAATGACGGTCGCCCGCTCATTATCATTCCAGAAACCCGGAGAAAGCGACAGTTGCTTATCGTTATTTATTTTTTGTTCGCGATTGGCAACGTCAAAGAAACCTCCTCAAAACCACCAAACGGTCTCTCAAATCTTTAAGTAATTCTGTAGTCATAGCTACAAATATAATGAGGATAACGTTAATGTATTTTTATCTTTATAAAAGGCTGATTCTTTTTTAAGTTATTAAAAAATGTTTTCTTTTTCAATACCAACAGCCGCGGAGGAATTCGTTGATTCTATTTATTAAAATCAGCCTATACAAAAAAATTACACTTAATGAGATACTTTTCGGAGCGGACTTATGGATTAAGTACAAGCGATAAACTAATTACCTTTGCTAACTCATTAATTATTTAACCAACAAAAACTTTGCACTAATCAGAAGAAAATTTAAATTTACAAGCGCAATGCGTACCATAAATAAATTATCCTCTTTTGTTTTCCCCTTTTTGCTAATCCTTTTTATCAGTATTAGCCACACTGCAAAGTCACAGTCTCACTATGGCATTAACGATACCATTATTACCGGCGCCGTAGTTTATGAAGGCGATACCATTGAAGCAAAAATTCTTGCTGGAGTTTATGTTTGGACTAAGAGAACCCGTCCCGAATGGACACGGTTAAGAAATGCTATTTACGTTACATATCCTTATGCAAAGCGCGCTGGTTATGTGTTTAGTGATATTGAAAAGCATATTGCCAATAATCCTGATAAAAAATTTGTGTCGAAATATATTAACAGTCGTGAAAAGGAATTGAAAAAAGAATTTACCAAACCGCTCACCAATTTGTCGGTTTACCAGGGCAAAGTTTTAATGAAATTAATAAACCGTGAAACGGGTGGAACTGATTGCTATAATATTTTGAAGGAACTGAAAGGCGGATTCACCGCACGTTTCTGGCAAACCGTTGCTTTCTTTTTTGGCAGCGATCTGAAACAACCTTACGATGCTTATGGCAAAGATGCAGAGATGGAAACAATCGTAAAGGAAGTACAGCGGATGTACGGGTATTCCAGCTAAAATTAGCGTTTCCAATTTCCCTTTCAACAGAATGTTAAAAGTTAAAACAATTACCATTCCGGGAGAAAAAAGTTAATAATGGTATTTTAATAAAAAAACATAAAGCATTTTTCTTACCTTCGGCAGGTATTATTTTATTGATAGAATTTGGTTATTGACTCTCACATGAAATTAGATCTCTTAGCGTTTGGTGTTCACCCCGATGATATTGAATTAAGCTGCTCCGGAACTTTATTAGTTGAAAAAATGAATGGGAAAAAAGTGGGCATCGTAGATCTTACTCAAGGTGAATTGGGCACACGCGGTAGCGCAGAAACCAGAAAAGAAGAAGCAGAAAAATCAGCAAAAATTCTTGGCGTGGATGTGAGGGAAAATCTAAAAATGGCGGATGGTTTTTTTAAAAATGATGAAGATAATCAGAAAAAAATAATATCAGTTCTTAGAAAATATCGCCCCGAAATTATTTTATGCAATGCCCCCGGTGATCGTCATCCTGATCATGGCAGAGCTGCACGATTGGTGGCAGATGCCACTTTTTTATCCGGGTTAATTAAGATTGAAACAAAAGACGGAGATCATGTCCAGGAAGCATGGAAACCCAAATACGTGTTCAATTATATCCAGGATAAATATTATGACCCCACCTTTGTAATTGACATCACACCGGTTATTGAAAAGAAATTAGAAGCCATCCGGGCTTTTAAAACTCAGTTCTACAACCCTGATGATACAGGTGCAGAACCACAGACTTATATTTCATCACCGGAATTTTTCAATAGCATTATCAACCGATCGGCAATGTTTGGAAAAATGATCGGAGTAAAATTCGCGGAAGGTTTTTTATCAAAAAAGATGATTGGCACAAAAGGCTTCGATGCATTCATTCAAAACATTACTTAACAATTTGCTTTCTTTTTTAGCTTTAAAAAAAATAACAAATAACAAATTCAATATCCAACAATGACCACTCCAAAATTTATTCAAGATAGAGATGATTTCCATGTAGAATTAAAAAAACGTGTTGATCAGTATTTTATTGAAAATCACCGTCCCAAAACGGGGAACTTTGCACTTATTTTTAAAGCGGCATTATTTTGCTTAGGCTATGTTCTAGTGTACGTTCATCTTGTTTTTTTTACACCGGCACTCTGGCTTGCCATCCCTGAATGTATTTTATTTGGTTTTCTTACTGCGGCTATTGGCTTCAATGTAATGCACGATGGCGCCCACGGCGCTTTCAGCAAGTATAAAATATTGAATAAAATGGCAGGCTTTTCATTAAACTTTTTAGGAGCCAGCGCTATTATGTGGAATATGAAACACAATATTATTCATCATACCTATACTAACATTGACGGAGTGGATGATGATATAGAAGCCCGCCCATGGATGAGATTTGCCACCACACAAAAGAAATTGAAAATGCATAAGTTTCAGCATTATTATTTTTGGTTCCTTTATACTTTGCTTCACTTGCTGTGGATCTTCATGACTGATTATCAAAAATATTTTAAAGGGAAAATTGGTGATGTCCCTCTTAGAAAAATGACTATCCGGGAGCATATTTCTTTCTGGGCTGCAAAAGTAATTTATGCCTTTATGTTTGTTGTCTTACCAATAATGTTATTAGGTTTTTCTACCTGGATCGTCGGGTTTTTAATTATAACAATGATTACCGGGTTAACAATAAGTATCGTATTTCAATTGGCACATACTGTAGAGCATACTGAATTTCCAATTCCGGATGAAATGAGCGGAAAAATTGAAAATGAATGGGCCATACACCAGATACATACCACTGCTAATTTTGCTACCAGCAACAGAGTTATTTCATGGCTGGTAGGCGGATTAAATTTCCAGATAGAGCATCATTTGTTTCCCAGAATTTCGCACGTTCACTATCCTGCCATCAGTAAAATAATTAAACGTACCTGCGCAGAATATGGCATTAATTATATAGAATACCCAAGAATGACCAGCGCCATTCATTCTCACATAATGTATTTAAAAAGATTAGGCCAGGCATCATAAAATAATTTCATTTTTTAAAGAACAAGCCTCAGCATATAATTGCCGGGGCTTTTTTATAAAATCTTGTAATTAACTTGTAATTAAACAATACAATCTTTAATTTTAATATTATAAACTTTATTCTCTAAAATTTCCTTATTAACTTTACGCATGAATATCAATTTTCAGAATTTGATTCCCCAGGATTTTGATGACAATTCAAGAGTTTGGGTGTACCAAAGCAACAGGCGCTTTACTGTAAATGAAGCTCTACAAATTGAAGAATTACTAAGAAGTTTCAGCAATGAATGGAATAGTCATGGCGATTCCGTAAAAGGATATGCCAACCTGTTCTTCGGGCAATTCATTATTATTATGGCTGATGAAACTCATACAAAATTAGGCGGTTGCAGTACCGATTCTTCCATAAGGCTGATAAAAAATATCGAACAGGATTTTGAGGTGCGGCTTCTTGACAGGCAATCACTCGCTTTCATTGTCAAAGAAAAAATTCAATTATTACCACTGGAGGAAGTAAACTATTCTATTGAACATGGCTTCATAACTCCGGATACTCTTTATTTTAATAATACAATTCTTACCAAAAAAGAATTATCATCTCATTGGATCATCCCCATAAAAGAAAGTTGGCTTTCCGGCAGAATCCCATCTTTTAATCCCAAAGTATAATGATTCTTATGTAAGTCCATCCACTTTATATTTTTATTGGAAAAATTTATTGTGGTTAATTTTAGTAATTGATAAAAAATGGACTTTTAAATTTAATGAGCATTTCTCATTTTTAGGGTAATCTATTATAATTAACTTCCTGCCATACTGTCGGTATTTTTAATTTGCTATCTTTGCACACCGATAAAAAAAACTAAAAATGTTGGATGTTACTCTGAATAAAAGACATGACGAAACTAGGCAGGGAGAAGCTTTTGCGCCAAAACAACTTGTAAATAATCAATTCACCAAAAAATTTTATATAGAGAGTTATGGCTGCGCCATGAACTTTGCAGACAGTGAAGTAGTAGCTTCTATTCTGCGGGAAAAAGGTTTTGGCATCACACCACACTTCCAGGAAGCGGATATGATCTTTATCAATACCTGTTCTATCCGCGAAAAGGCCGAAGCCACAGTAAGAAAGAGATTAACGGAATTTCGCAAAGTAAAAAAATACAACCCGGGTGTTTTAATTGGAGTTTTAGGGTGCATGGCGGAAAGATTAAAAGCAAAATTTATTGAAGAAGAAAAACTGGTGGACATAGTAGTCGGCCCGGATGCCTATCGTTCTTTACCCGTTTTAATTGAAGAAGCCGAAAGCGGTCAGAAAGGAGTAAATGTTTTATTGAGCCGCGAAGAAACTTACGGAGATATTTCGCCAATAAGATTAAACAGCAATGGCGTAACAGCCTTTGTAAGTATCATGCGTGGCTGTAATAATATGTGTTCGTTTTGTGTAGTACCATTTACGCGTGGCCGGGAGCGCAGTCGTGACGCAGCTTCTGTGATAAAAGAATGTACCGATTTATTTAATGAAGGTTATAGGGAAGTAACTTTGTTAGGACAAAATGTAGATAGTTATCAATGGATAAACCCGGAAAACAATTCGATAATATCGTTTGCCAACCTGATGGAGAAAGTTGCACAAATTTCACCTCTGTTGCGCGTAAGGTTTTCGACTTCGCATCCAAAAGACATTACGGATGAAGTATTATTTACGATAAAAAAATACGAAAATATTTGTAATTACATTCACCTCCCTGTGCAAAGTGGAAGTACCAGGATTTTGCAAATGATGAACCGGACTTACACGCGCGAATGGTATATTTCAAAAGTGGACAGAATAAGGGAAGTGCTTCCGGGCTGCGGACTTTCTACCGATTCCATTACCGGTTTTTGTACAGAAACCGAAGAAGATCATCAGCAGACTTTAAGCCTTTTTGAATATTGCCAATACGACCTCGCTTACATGTATTTTTATTCTGAGCGTCCTGGAACGCTTGCTGAACGCAGGTTTAAAGACGATGTTCCGCTGGAAGTAAAGAAGAGAAGATTGCAGGAAGTAGTGGCATTGCATCGCATTCATTCTTTAAAAAGTATGGAGAAAGAAGTGGGAACAACAGCAAAAGTTTTGATAGAAGGAAATTCTAAAAAAAGCGATGAGCATTGGGCAGGAAGAAGCGATCAAAATAAAATGGTGATCTTCCCTAAAACCGGTAATTTTAAAAAAGGGGATTATGTAAATGTATTTATTGAAAGCTGTACGGCAGGAACTTTGATTGGAAAAGTAAAATAAAACGAGATGACCAGCATCGTAGAAAATAATATTCCACTGATAATTGCATTGTGCAAAAAACATAAATTGAAATCACTATACCTTTTCGGTAGCGCAACCGATAATAAATATTTTAATGAAAAAAGTGATATAGATTTTTTGTACGAATTCGACTTTGAAAATTATCCTGATTGGGATAAAGGTGATTTTGATATAGTTACTAACTTTTTTAAATTAAAAGAAACGTTAGAAGAATTGTTGGGGCGAGAAGTTGATTTGATCCCTGATAAATTAAAAAATCCTTATTTTATTGATTCAGTTGAAAAATCAAAAAAACTTATTTATGCCAGACCATGATTTACAGAAATATATTTTTGATATAATGGAAGCAATAAATAATTTAGAATCATTTACTTCAAAAATCACATTAGATCAATTAGATAAAATAGAAGTAAAATGGGCAGTAGAAAGAGGAATCTCAATAATCGGAGAAGCGTTATACAAAGCTCAGAGAATTGAAAAAGAATTACCCGTTACCAATCTAAAAAACATAATTAGTATGAGGCATATTGTAGTTCATGATTATGATATGATTGAATCTGAACGTTTATACATTACAGTTAAGAAACACATTCCTATTTTAAAAGAAGAAATAGCTAAAATTTTAAAACACTAATGGACCAACAAGCAATAAGAAACAGGTTTGGAATAATCGGCGCCTCTCAGGGTCTGACTTACGCCCTTGATGTAGCCATCCAGGTAGCCAATACCGATTTAAGCGTTTTAATAAATGGCGAAAGCGGCGTAGGAAAAGAAGTTTTTTCCACCATTATTCATTCGCTCTCCGCACGAAAACACAATCCTTTTATTGCGGTAAACTGTGGCGCTATTCCCGAAGGAACTATTGATTCGGAACTTTTCGGGCATGAAAAAGGATCCTTCACCGGCGCAGTTGACAGTAGAAAAGGCTATTTTGAAACGGTTAATGGCGGTACCATCTTTTTAGATGAAATTGGTGAAATGCCTTTGGGTACGCAAGCACGCTTATTACGGGTACTTGAAGCCGGCGAATATATTCGCGTTGGTTCCTCCAAAGTGCAAAAAACTGATGTAAGAGTTATTGCTGCAACCAATAAAGATTTGCTGGAATACACACACACAGGAAGGTTTCGTGAAGATCTGTATTACCGGCTAAATACAGTACCAATAAGGGTTCCGCCTTTACGCGACCGTAAAGAAGATATTCCACTATTGTTCAGGAAATTCGCGGTCGACTTTGCGGAGCGCTATAAATCGCCTCCTGTGCAACTGGATGAAGAGGCAAAAATACTATTGTCCAATTACCCATGGCCCGGAAATGTAAGACAATTAAAAAACATGGCGGAGCAGCTGTCTGTTCTTTCGAAAGATAAAATAGTAACTGCCGTTGAGCTTAAAAAGTTTTTACCCGAAACAAGAATGAATATGTTGCCTGTTCTTGCCTCCGGAAACCAATCGGGAAGCGGCCAAAAAGAGTTTGCCAATGAAAGAGAAATTCTCTATAAATTATTCTTTGATGTAAAAAAAGATGTTACTGAATTAAAGAGAATGTTTTTTGATGCCATGCAAAACCCAACGGCAATTAATGCTAACAATCGTTTTCAAACCGACCCTTTATTAAACGATTTTCATAATGAACCCAATACCCCGGCAATCGCCACAGGACAGCCGGTGGTGATAAATAGCAACAATAAAATTGATGAGCACCAGGAAGTGGAAGAATCGCTAAGCATTATGGATGCGGAAAAAGAATTGATCATAAAAGCCTTAAAAAAACACCGGGGAAAAAGAAGAGATGCTTCCAGCGATTTGGGCATTAGTGAACGCACACTTTATAGAAAATTGAAAGAGTATGATATTAATGAATAAGCGTTATTGTTGAATTGTTTTATTGCTCAATTGTTGAATTGTCAAAAAACTTTGGACCTGTTTGTACACAGCTTCTATTTAAAAATTAGTGAAATAAAAAATGAAATTTAAAACACAAATAAAGTTAGGGTCATTGCTTGGCTTTTTAATGTTGACATTAAGCTTTGCTACGTGCAGATATTCTACAAAAGACACCGCTCCTATCCCACCGGAAATAAAAACTTTCAGGGTAAATTATTTTCAAAATAAAGCACGATACGTAAACCCACAACTTACCCCGCAACTTACAGAAGCTCTTAAACAAAAGATAATAGGCCAGACAAGATTACGGCAGGTGAATGATGATGACGCCCATTATGATATCAGCGGATATTTATCAGACTACAGCGTAACCACCAGTGGTGTTGCCAACCAAACTGCAGGGACTAACCGGCTCAATGTTACTTTTCACCTCATCTTTAAAAACACAATAGACCCTGATCCCAAGAAAAGCTTTGAAGCAGACCTGACCAGCAATTATGATTTTAGCGCCAGCTTAACCCTGCAACAGGCAGAAAACCAAATAGGCGATAAAATAATTAAAAATGTAAGTGAGGCCATCTTTAATAGAATATTTTCTAACTGGTAAATTATTTCAATGGATATAGCAACCAATACCATCAATTATTTTTCCGCAAATTTTACGGATGATATTTCCTCACTTGAAAAAAATGTGGAGAAACATCCTGAAAGCTCGATTGCAAGGTTTGTATTGTTAGACCATTATAAAAAAACCAACAATCCAGCTTTTGAAAGTCTCGCTAAACAAACAGCATTATATTTTAGTAATCCTACCTGGCTTCAATTTCAATTGAGTCAAATAGAATCAGGAGAAAAAGATCAATCCCAGGAACCAGCCACAGCCGCAGATTCAGCCATTATTATTCCTAAAGAAAGCGAAGCAAGTGAAAATGGAATTGAAAATGTAAAGGAAATTGAAGAAGAAAGAGAAGTAGCCTTTCAAAAACCTGAAGAAGCGATTGATGTAGAAAATAAAGAAGTAAATGAAGAAGCAAGTCAATCAGAAATAGAAAGTTCAGAAGAGGCAATTGATGTAAAAAATGAAGAAGAGATAAATACAATAGAAACAGAAAATGAAGAAGTAAGTAAAGAAGTAAATCAATTAGAAAATTCAGAAGAGACAATCGGTGTGGAAAATGAAGAAGGAATAAATAAGATAGAAAATCAAAAAGAAAATGAAGAAATAAATCAATCCAACGTAGAATTTCAAACCGACGACGGAATACCCGATGCCTCAAACCTGATACCTCAAACAGAAGAATTGCCTGCATTTGAACCCCTTCATACCATAGATTATTTTGCATCGCAGGGAATCAAAATAAAGGAAGAAGCCCTGATGAATGATAAACTGGGCAAGCAAATGAAAAGCTTTACCGATTGGTTAAAGAGTATGAAGAAACTTCACCCCGGCAAACTTCCCGAACAGAATGAAGTGATTGAGAGGATTATCCAGGCTTCTGCCGAAGAATCCAATGCAGATGCAGAGATACTTACAGAAGCTATGGCAGAGGTATTATTAAAGCAAAATAAACGGGAAAAAGCCATTGCCATGTATCAAAAATTAAGTTTGATTAATCCCTCCAAAAGCGCTTACTTTGCGTCCAAAATAGAAAGTATAAAAAACCAATAACATGTTATTTCTTTTCGGAACTATTATAATTCTCGCTTCTCTTATTTTAGGAGTTATTATTCTCATTCAAAACCCAAAAGGTGGCGGGCTTACCTCCTCATTTGGCGGCTTTGGCAATCAACTGATGGGTGTAAGGCAGACTACCGATATTCTTGAAAAAGGAACCTGGGTATTTGCCGGTATCATTGGGGTTTTATGCATCGCTTCTACTTTGTTTATCCCCAGTACTGGAGGTGTTAATTCAAGAGATAGACTCATTAATGAAGCGCCCGTAGGAGCTCCCTTAGCGCCACAAAACAACACCGTTCCATTGCAATCCAACCCGCAGCCACAGGCGCCTGCACAGCAACCATAATGTATCAAAATATTTTAAGAAGGCTGTCTCAAAAGGACGGCCTTTTTTTATTTTTATTAATATTAAATGGTTGATTGGTTTATTAGTTTATTGGTTAATTGGAAAGCAATCTATCCTTATGAGGATAAAGTATCCCAATGAGGTGAAAGTGTATCCCAATGGGTTGAACATGTATC
>DATCWN010000454.1:0-27768 GCA_036566285.1 Hanamia sp. | reverse complement strand
TGGGAAGGTGTGGGGTTTCTTCTGGCTGCCATATCAATTTTCCGGTTTGGCGACCTAAAAGAATCTAAAGACAGAAAGCTAACGGAATATATATTAATTGGAACGTTGGTAAGCTTTGGAGTAGCCATTCTTACGGGTATTATCTATCAATATTTTAAAGAATTGAGTGCGTTTTAAATTCTCAGTTTTAGTAGTTATCACGCAAATGCGTGATAAACTAAATTATCACGGAAAAGCGTGATAAAGTGAATTATCACGGAAAAGCGTGATATTTACAAGCAATGATGGTTGTTTCATGTGCACACAAAATTTTACTTTGGCCACCGCTTCCCGATCTTTCTTATCCGGTTCATTTGTGGAAACAGTCATGCTGTCTGAAAAAAAATTTCTACCTCAGCTTTTTGAAATCATCTCTGCTGAAAACCCCGGGACCGGCATGGTCTCCTTCTTTGAAATCAAAATTTACATACTTTACATTTTTCAGTTCGGTGAGGTTATAGACTGATGCGGCCATATAATTATAAGCTCCGGTACTTCCCATTTCCTGCGTAAGTTTTTTACTATCCGGTATGGTTACATAAATAGTATCGTGAGAGATTTTTGAATAATGAATTTGCACCTCGCTAAAATTTTCATTAAGCGCGCTTATTAATTGTGAAACAGATAATGCTTCAAGTTTTGTATCTGCGGGCTTTTTCAATTTTTCAACTTGCGTATTTCCCTGAAACTCTATTGTCCATAAGGAAGGACGATTTATTACACTTCGCGCGGAATCTTCCGTAACAGTGGTGGATACTGTATCGAAGACAGTTTCATGCACCACTTCTTCATCTTTATTTTCACTGGAATTACAACTTCCTATTAATAAGAAAATAAATGCTATACCGATTAATTTAATTTTCATAATGATTTAAATTTATTGTTTGCTTTTAATGTCTAATCGAAAGCTTTAATGTGGTTTTCATGGATGTGAAACAAAATTACTAATCAAAAATTTAGCATCAATTTTACTATAAAATGATTTCGTTTCAAAGTTTCCCAAAGAGATACATCTTTCGCAATTAGAATCATTTTAGGATCGCAATGCTGGTTTTAAAAAACATGGTCTGTAAATATTAGAACGGATATCCAATCGCCAAATTCAAAACTATATTTTTTCTTCTCCAGTCTTTGCTTCCAAAATCTATTTGGTCAAAAACCCATCTCTGTCCATCGGACAACCACGGTTTTCTTATTGGCATGGCTATGTCAATTCTTAATAATAAAATAGTAAGATTGATGCGCAAACCAACTCCCGTTCCTACCGCAAGGTCTTTTATAAAATCTTTGGAAAACTGTGCGCCGGGACGTAGGGTATCTTTATTGTACAACCATATATTTCCGGCATCTATAAAAAAGGCGCCTTCTAAAATATTGTTGATTTTATAACGCAACTCTGTATTCATTTCTAATTTGATATCACCCGATTGGTCGGGGAAAAAAGTAAGACTGTCGGCATTGGGATCTCTGTAATTGCCGGGGCCTACAGAGCGGCTGCGGAATGCACGGAGGCTGTTATTTCCACCAATAAAAAATTGTTTTATAAATGGTAGCTGTTTCGAGTTTCCGTAAGGATAACCGAATCCGGTTATGATCCGGTTAGCAATTCTGGCGTTTTTATCCAGCGCATAATAATACCTGAAGTCTAATTGTCCCTTTATATATTGAGAAAATGCTGCGCCAAAAAGCCTTTTCGTCCCATCCTTAGAATCTGATTTTGTAAGTATGCCGGCAATATTTCCTGATAAATCAACAAGTCCATTAAAATAAAAACCTGTTCCAAAAGGATCATTTACAAGTGGATCAATCGTGTAAGAATAATTGGAACCAACAACAAACTGGGTATCTATGGCATGTTTTAAAATGGGATCTTTTAAAATACTATCGCGATAAGTTTGCGTAATGTTTATGGCTCTTACATAATTTATTGAAAAAGGATTAAACTCTTGTTGTACTTTGATGTTAGGCTTCCAAACATAGCCCAGGTCAGCCTTAAAGGAATTAAGGGTATATAATTTCCTCCGGTTCAGCAGGTCGTAACTCAGGTCAATTTTAGTATTGGGTACAAAGGCATTAGTGGTATTAAATTTAAAAAATGGAACTACAAATTTTGGAATGGTAAACGTGATGCCACCGCCTAATTTATAAGTGTTGTAGCCGCTCTGGTAACCGCTGTATTGCACTTCGCTTCCTACGTTGGCATGAATATCAAGATGCTCAGCGCCACGAAATGTATTCCTGTTTCTAAAAGTAAGCGTGATCAGCGAACCTACATAATTATTGGATTTTGTATTGCCTGAAATTTCGCCACGTAATGATTTTCTCGGAAGCGGTGTAAGGTAATAATAGGTATTCAGCCTGCCGGTATCTCCTTCGCTGTTTGGCGAATTTTCAAACCTGTTTTTTACGAATTTAAAAACATTGAGGTTGATTAGCCTGCTTAAAGTGAGATTGTGATCTGTGCGGTTATATACATCTCCGGAATCGAAACGCATGATGCGTGGAAATAATTGGGGCTTAAATTTTTTGCGCGGATCCACAATATAATAACCGTTGTAAAGATACCTGGCATCAAAAGCTGTATCTACGTTGTTTGCATTCAAACGAAAGTTGGGGTAGATAATTACGTTATCAATACTGTACGGTTTCTTTGAAATAGCCGGTGTATTCTCTTTTACTTTTAAATACATATTTACCTGATGATTTCCAATAGTGCTGTCAGCATCCAGTATCAATAATTCAGGGCTGAAATAATAATAACCTTCTTCTTTTAAGATTGCGTCTATGCGTGACCGTTCGCCTTTGATCACCTCAAGATTAAAAGGATCTCCCGGATGAAGAATTGATTTAGATTTTGTTTTATTGATGGCGCTGCCGAGTACCGAACTGTCCATTTCAAAATTTACTTCTTTAATTGTATAAACCGGGCCAGGTGTAAGGGTATAAGTAGCATGTGCTTTTTTCTTTTTTACGATGGTATCAGCGCTGGTTTCTGCATTGAAATAACCGATATTTTCGAGGTAGTTCTGAAGCACTTTTGCATTATAATCAATGTTTATACTACTAAGCAAAACCGGCGGCTGGCCTAACTTGCGAAAGAATTTCCTGATGAATCCACCTTTTGCCGGATCTCCACCAAGGTTGTAGAGAAGTAACTTAATGGGTATGCCTAAAAATTTACTATTGGGCAATGGGCGTGGAAGATGTTCCGTTTGATCTACTACTTTATTTTTTTCTTTTTTTGAAAGTGTACTATCGTTTACTTTTATAGTGGCGCCTGTATAAAGCGCATCTTCTTTAGGCACCAGCCTGGTGATATTGCATGATGTAGAAAACAGCATGGCAACGATAAGAATATTTATCAATAATTTATTGCTCATTCTCCTTTGCTTTTGCAGGCGGTGTAACAGTGTTTTCATCAGCTTTTTCCGCAGTCTCTTCTTTTTTTATAGCCTTGTTTTCTTTCTTAATTTCTTTTTTCTTTCTGCGTTGTTCTTTGGTTAAAAAGATCTGTTTGAATTGATTATAATCAACCGAAATAACAAATCCAATCCCTGTTTCAACTACATAGCCTTCTACAGTTCCGGTATAATCATTCTTACGGTAAGCCCGCAGCGCATAGCGGCCATCTTTACTTAATTTGTAATTGATATTGATATTTCCGGCAACATTATTTTGCTGGCCGTTGGTTTGCTGTGGGCCTTCAAGTTCAAAATTACTTCCAACGGTTACGGTCAAACGATCACTTAATAATCTTTTGGAAATCCCTACATTAAAATCAGTACGGCTCTGTTTGCTTCCTGTTGTGTAATCTTCTGTGGTAGCGAGATCAAAATTAATATCTACTCCTTCTATCAGTCCTTCAGTAAGGCTGTTTAATTGCTCGGATAAAAGTCTGCTCACACTTTGCCTTGCAAAAGTATTAGCATCAAGCGAGCCGCCACTGCTGTTGTCAAAAGGATTCTCGCTCACAAAACGATTGAGTAATAAGAGTGCAAAAACCTGTTTATTCATTTCGCCTGATTCCTGGCGCATCTGAATTAATTTATTTTGAACAGTACTGATAATATCTTTTGAAACGTTATAATTTTTTTCTTCAGGCAGCACAATGTCAAAAGTGATTTGAGGTTTTAAAAGCTCCCCTAATAAAGTAAGATGCACTTCAAAAGGTAATTTCTGTTTGTAGATGACCTGGTTGGCTTCCTCTATTTGTCCGTGCACCAGATCAAGCGGCGCTGTGTTGGCAATATATATAGCGGTTACGTCAAGCTGTGCCGTGGTTGGCTCTCCGGTCCACACAATGCGACTTCCCTTTTGAATGGTAAATTTTCTTTTAATAAAATTGAATGAAAGATCATAAGAGCCTTCTTCAATTTCGTACGAGCCTACAAGGGTTATTTTTCCGCTGGCATCCACGCCACCGGTTAACTGGCCTGTCCCTTTAAGTCTTAAGAAATCGCCATTTGCGGCATCTACAATCAAATTAAAAGTAGCTTCTTTATTGATGTTGATGTTTACAGAAATATCATAACCAATGAGAGGAGAAATATTCAACGAATCGTAAGGTGCCATAAATAAAGAATCTTCGGCCGTAGCACTATAATCTACAAATCGCACAATACCTTCACGTTTTTCCACGCCTGGTTCTTCCTGTGGAAGCACCACTGTAAAATCAGTTTTATTGTTTACAGTAAGGTCTCCATCCACAATAGGATGGGTGGGCGTGCCGGTTATTGTAAGCCTTGTTGAGAAAACCATCTTACCATAAAAGAGCTTATTGTCTTTTTTAGTTGAATTGATTGCCTGGAAATTATCGGCATTTATTTTCAGGTTAAAACTATAATTAAAAAAATCCTGCGTGTTAATAGCGCCGTCAATTACCAACGCATTATTAGCGGTATCGCGAATGGTAAAAGTATTTAGTTCAATTCCTTTGTTATTAATAATGGCTATGGCTTCTTTATCAACTTTAAAAATATTGTTCAGAGCACTCGCATTAAAAGCTGTATTATCAAAATGAATCTTACCATCAATGTTGCGATCTTGCAAAGTGCCATTCATAGCTATTTTGCCATATAAAAACCCTCTCGCATTTTTAATGCCGCCTTTTGTAAATCCTTCCAGCGTTTTCATTTGAAGCTTTACCACGTCCACTACGAAATCATAACTGCTGTTGACAGGTTTTACTATATAATCTCCATTGATGTTTACTTCATTGCCATAACCGTTGAGGCTTACATTCGCGTGATACGTGTTGGCTACATTGTTGTTCACTTTAGCTGTAAGGGTACCGAGTGTGTCTTTGTAAATACTAAGATCATTTACAGTAAGGTCGGATGTAAAAGTGGGCTGCGTCTGAAGGTTTTTTACGATTGCATTTCCATTCAATAATCCATTTACCATTAATGAATCGTTTTGCACAAAGCCCGTAAGTGTTTCTATCCTGAAATTTTTAAAATCAATTTGCAAAGGAATGTTATGCCCACTACCAACACTGTTGAGGCTAAGTTGTTGCGTGCCCTGGCTCAGAATAAAGTTGTGCGCAATAATATCTTTATTAAGATACTGAACAGAATTATCAGCGTTTATGTTCCATTTTTCATAATTTAATAAAAGATTGCCTGGCTTTAAGCTAAAGCTATAATTATTAATGGATGGTTGAGAAAGCAATCCGCTTAGAGTGTATTTATCAACCGATTTTTGGTCTTTAATAGTTAAGGTAAAATCAAGGTTATTGTTTTGTAAAGCACCTTCTAACGTGGTGGCATAGACGCTGATTGAGGTTCCGCTTTTAAATTGATTGAGTGATGTATTAAAAGCCAAAGCGCCATTTTTTGTGCCGGCGGTGAAATTGACATCATCAATAATGTAAGTGCTATAAATAATGTACGGCGATTTAATGGAAACATTCCAGCCGCTGTCGCTGGCAAAATTACCCGTAAGGTTTACCGGCTTTAATTGTTTTAGCTGAGGTAAAAATGCTCTCAATGCTGCATTGTTAACGGCCCCTGCGGTTATTGTAAAATGATACGGATCCACTTTAACCGTATTTTTTTTATTGCTTACAGAAAAATACGGATCAATGGATTGTTGAAATACATCTGCTAATTGAGTTAGTTTATATTGCCCTTTTATGGTAGCTGAGAGAAAATCAGTTTTTAAAGTGAGGCTGTGTTCGCCATTAATATTTTCCGCGAGCAAGGCAAGAGAGTCAATGGTAATTCGCTCACCATTATTTACAAGAATGGAATGAGTAGTCAATAAATTTCCCGCAAGGTTATCAGGATCTGTATTAGTAAAATCGCCTTCTATTTGCCCATGATACACCATTTCATTTGTAGTTAGATGAAGTGGAAACGTTTTAATACTGTCAATAGTAGCTTTCAAATGTATGCCGGGAAACTTTCCTGCAAATTCACCATTGGCTGCTATCACCGCATCCAAATTGGGATCATGGACAGATGCATTTACTTTATAAATTTTATGAGCGATGCTTCCATTCGCTTTTATGTTTCGGTAATTATAATTATTGAGTGTAACATTTGCAATAATGCCATTGAAAGTTGCGTTAGCCATTTGCGGTTGATAGCCCTTGCCTTTCACTTTAAAATCTGCTGTAAGCAATCCAAGTTGTGGGTTTTGTGTCAACGTACCCAGTTGCAAATTTCTTGCGTTTACCACAAGGTCGTACTGCGCTTTATTTTGGTCGGTAATATTTACCAAAGCTCCCTTTATCTTTACGCCGCCGAGAGTGCTATGTATGGCAAGGTCTGTATATAAATTATTCATTCCACCCGTTACTTTACCAGATGCAGCGAGGGATTCGGGCAAAGTTATATTCGGCGGCAATGTATTTTTGGGTAAAAAAGAAAGAATGTCTTTCCTGGAAGATTGAAACTTATTGATGTTTAAATCGGCATATATTTTTTTTGGATCCGGCAGTCCTTTTATAACGCCATTTGTATTTATATCGGTAGCGCTTAATCCTCTCAAAACTAATTTCTGAAAGTTTAAATCATTCACTTTGCCGGTAATTCTTGCATCAATATATAAAGTGGAACCGGGCGATAAAGAAGAAGCAGAGTTGTTTAATTGCGGTACGAAAGTGAGTAAATCTTTTACGGTCATTTTACTGTTTTGCAAATCAATATCAAGACCAAGTACACCAGGATCTTTTTGCAATGCGGCCAAAGATGGATAAGTAATTACTGCCGAATTTTTTATTTCCGAGCCGGGCGTTTCTATCAATAAATTCTGAAGAGAAACTCCCGAAGGATTCATAGCAAAATCTGCTGTAAAGTTATTTAAAACAAAACCGCTTTGTTCTGTGAGGCTTGCCGACTGCACGCTGGCAATCGTTGTATCAAGGCTGTATTCAAGGTTGGTTGCTTCCAATGAAATTTCCTTTAAATTCAAATGAGCATAATCCATTCCTTTTGAAATGTGTGGCAATGATTTATCGTCGTATTTCAAATTGCTGTTGTTAATGTTAATAGCGCGGGATATAATTTTAAAAGAAGGCATGGGTGTTGTAACAAGAGTATCTTTTGGTTTTTCTACAGGCGCAAGAGATGCAATTTCTATGGCAATGTTTGAGTTGTCAAGTGTTGCATCCTTCAATGTAACAATGCTGTTTTTAAGATCAATTGTTTCAGGATGAAGTTTGAGATTGGTGATAACAAAAGAAGAATTAATATTAGACGGCTCACTTTTATACGCGACATCAATATCAGAAAAATCCATCTCCTTATTAATAAACCGGAGATAATTATCCGGTTGCGCAGAGGCTTCAGCTACTGTTTTTTCAATTGATTTTTGCAAAGGCGCTACCTGGTAAAAATATCCTTTCAGTCCTTTAAGCGTTATAGAAGGAATATCAAAAAGTAAATGTGCCGGATCGAAAGTTGATATTTTTGTATCAAGATGGCCAAATGCAAGATTCATATCATTGCCTGTAAAAGCATCTTTATAAATAACGTGGGTGTTATTTACCAGAATTCTGTCAATGTTCATTTTTAATGTGGAAGTATCCTCTTGTTCAGAAATTTTTTTTTGCTCACCTGCAAACGCATCAACAATGAATTGAAAATTAAAAACAGAATCCGGTGGAAGCCTTTTTATTTTTGCCACTATATTGTTAAGCGCAATTTCTTCTATTTGTATATCATTTTTTAAAAGCCTGAACATATTGATGTTCACTTTTAATTCGCCGCCATATAACAATGTGTCTTTTGACTGGTCTTCAAAATAAACTTTTTGTAAGGAAAGCGTGGTTGGAAAATCTATGTCAAGCCTGCCAATAGCTACTTTTGTTTTTAATTTATGTTCCAAAAAATTTACTACTTTTTTTCGTCCAAAGTTTTGTACAGCCGGTATCTGAATCAGAATTAAAATAAGAATAACCAGGAAAATGACAGATGCTATTATCCATGCAAAAACCCGTAGTAATTTTGATAAAAGTGATCGCTTTTTTTTTGTGGTTTGTTTAGTTGTCTCCATATAATACACCTGAATTTCCTATATCTCAAATAATACACCAATTATGCAGGTGGAAACAAAATCAACTATTTTTTTTAGATTGGAATGAGAAGGCAGTACCTGATTGGGCAAAAATTATATTTTTAAATTAAACAATTCTATGCTTCTGTCTTTTCCCTTGAGATCTACCATTCCGAGGCTTGCGCTTTGCCATTCTTCAAGACCGCTAACATCAATAAAATCTTTTGAAACTATAAAGTGATGCTTTAGTTCATTGCAGGCGCTTCTTATTCTTGCGGTGGTATTCATGGTATCGCCGCTCATAGCAAGATCTTTTTTTATAACGCCAATTTCACCCACCGTTACTTCGCCTACATGTATGCCTACCCTGAACTCCGGAACGATACCATATTTTCTTCTGAAATGCCCGCTATGCCTTTGAATATTTTTTCTTGATTGAATAACAGTATCCAAACATTTTCTTGTATTTTTTTTTGATGTCTTCCATGAACAAACAACTTCGTCTCCTACGTATTGATAAATAGTTCCTTCAAACTCTAGAATAGCCTGCGATACACGATAAATAAATTCTCTTATAAATAAAAAGTAAAGACTATGTCCCAGACTTTCAGCAATAGGTGTGGAATCTTTGAGATCCATAAACATTACGATGCGGTTTTCAATCTTCGGATGAATGTATCTTCCGGTTAGAATATCGAGGAATACACCGGGTGAGTATTTTTCATTGATAATTAAAATAAGTTGGGTTACAAAAAAAATAGACATCCAGTAAACAATTTTTTGAATGAGCCAGTTTTTGTGAAGCGCGTAAGATTGAATAGCGCGGTAGGCTTCCGCAGGTGTTTCCTCCAGAAAAATAATTGAGTTTAAAAACTGTATAATAAAAGTGATAAAGAAAGCTGAAAACAGGAGAATAAAACTTTTGGCGAGAAAGTTAATCCACAACGGATAGTGACGAAACATCCTTTTCAAACGATACACAAAAAGATATCCCATTAGGATACTCACTATAAATATCAACACTTCGCGAAACAAAATAGAATTGGGATGAAATTCAGTATCCTGGCGCAATAATACAATTGCCGAATCAATGACTGTCCAGAAAGCCGCTATAAAAATGACGGTTTTTATACGCAGCTTATTGACATGGGAAATATAGAATAAATTTTTTCCGGGCATTATATGGTCGTTGATAAAAAGTTGTAAATAGATTGTTGCGCATTGTAAATAGTTCCGTTGTTTTTTGCCGACAACTCCTGTTGATAGCCAGGCAAAAGCCACACCGATTTATCATTGTCTTTCCACTGGAGTTCAAAATAATTAATAAGCTCTTTTTTGCAATTCTCTTTTTTGATTTTTACATATACTTCTATACGATGTCGCAAATTTCTCGTCATCAGGTCTGCGGAACCTATAATTACCTGTGGGTTTTCATCCGTGCCAAAAATCAATATCCGCGAATGTTCCAGGTAACGGTCAACAATTCTTTTTACAAAAATATTGTTGCTTTTGCCCGGCACACCTGGCACAATGCAACAAATGCCCCGCACCAATAAATGAATTTTTACACCGGCTTTTTCTGCTTCATAAAGGCGGTCTATAAATTCCGGCTCTTCTAAATTATTTACTTTAATCCTTATCATGGCCGGGAGGCCTTTTTTTGCTTTTGCAATTTCTTTATTCACCAGTTTTTCTAATTCCGAAATCATATTAAACTGCGAAACGAGCAGGGCATTGAATTTTAGCTTCTTGCTGTTGTCCACTTCATTTCTTAATTCAAGAAATTTAAAAAGTTGCAGTAACTCGCTGGTTATGGCTTCATCCGTCGTCATCAATACATGATCGGTATAAAATTGTGCCGTGATTTCATTAAAATTACCGGTGCTTAAAATGGCAAAAGATTGCCTGTCCCCGCCTTTTCTTTTTCTTATAAGGGCAATTTTAGAATGCACTTTTATCTCAGGGATGCTGTAGATTATTTTGACGCCGGCATCTTTCATTACCTTGCTCCATTTTATATTATTGGCTTCATCAAAGCGTGCTTTTAACTCTATAAACGCGACCACTTTTTTACCATTTTTTGCCGCGCTTATCAATGCATTAATGATATGCGATTCTTCGGCAACGCGATAAAGTGTGATGTAAATTTCAGTAACCTCCACATCCACCGCGGCCTGGTTGAAAAAGGAAAGAACGGGATTGTAAGACTGGTAAGGAACGTGGAGCAATATATCATCCTTAACAAGAATTTTGAAAATATCGCCGCTGTTCATCACATTAGAAGAAGAAAGCGGTTTGTTTTTTTCGTAGTATAGTGCTTTGCCAAAAGACGGAAAATGAATGAGGTCATCCAGGTTGTGATACCGGCCACCGGAAAACATTTCTTCGGAAGTAATATTAAATGAGGCGGCTAAAAACATTTGGAGATTTCGCGGCATTCCTTCTTCATAAAGGAATCTGGATGGCGGTCCGAAATCTCTTTTCTTTAATTGCCTTTCTATTTTTTGCAAAAGGTTTCCACTATATTCATCTTCCAAATGAAGCTCTGCATCACGGTTAATTTTGATGGAGTAAACGCCTAAAATTTTTTGTCCGGGAAAAAGATATACCAGGTTTTCCCGTACAATGTCATCCAGGAAAATGACGTACTCTTTGTTATCTAAAGGAGTTAGGGTAAAAAATCTTTTTATTTTTTCGGAAGGGATATTTACAATCGCCTGTTTTAAAATTCCATCAAAATTTTCCTGTAAAGTGATTACGAAATAAAGTTGATTATTTTCCGGTAAAAAACTTTGTTCTGTTTTGCCATCTAAATATAAAGGTTGAATAAAAGAAAGCACATTGGACAAAAAGATTTCTCTTATTTCGGAAAGGTGTTCCTCGCGGATGGGAGTGTTGTAATAGAAAATGATTCCATTATTTTCAAGCTCCGGCAAAATTTTAGTGTGTAGGATTTCTCCAAAATAATTCAGTTGCGATTTAATTTCATCCTGTACTTTTTCGGCTATATTTTCTTTGAAATTATCAATTTCTTTTTTTACTTTTTTATTCAATATAGATAGTGCGATTATTTCCGGATAACGTACACGAAAAAATTCGTTGAGGTTGGAAGAAAAAATAGCCATGAACTTCAAACGCTCATACAAAGGCACTTCCGGATCTTCGGCTTCCTGCAATACCCTGAGATTAAAACTTAGCCAACTAAGGTCTCTGTTCAGTAACATAAATAAGTTCTATTTTTTATAAAGGTGATCCGGTTCCGTTTATTATAGTTCCTGCTGTGGAACCGCTGCTGAAAAAAGTGGCAACGGCAAAAGCCAGTACAGAAATAACAATGCCGATCATAAAAATATTATACGCCAGGCGTATCAGTTTATACTTTCGCCCCAATACGGTTCCGAGGTAATAGATATCTTTTATCAACGTGCTATAAAGATAATCGGTATCCAGCATCAGGTCTCTCATTGCGCTATCGTATTGCTCGTAAGTGGCCTTGTGAAAATTTCCGAAAAACAGCAGGTTTATTTTTTTTTGTTTTACTTCTTCCATAGTAAACGTGCCTTCGCTTATTTTTGGTCTCGTTGCTAAAATAGAAATTACAATGGTAGCCACCGCAACCGTTAAAAATATAATGGTAGGAATTACCAGGTACGCTTCTTCCTGTAGCTTGCGAAGCAGCACACTTAAAATGACGGAGATGATGATTGCGTTTACTGAAATCAAAATATTTGCTTTATGATCCGCCATCTCGCTTAGCTTTAAATGATTCTCAGAAGTGAGTCGCAGCATGGTTTGTATGCCTTTACTCATGAGTCCGCTTTTATCTTTTTCCACATCGGACAAAGTGGGTGGCGCCGATTCTTTTATTTTTTCTGTTTCAGTTTTTGCTACTTTTTTTTCTAATTTTTTAAGATTCTTATTTTTCTTTTCATTTAAAAGCTCTTTACAATAATTGGTATAGTAAAAATGCGATTTTAATAATTTAATGGTGTCTTCTTTAAACTGAACCGGGTCTGCATTACCGGTTCTCAGTTTTGATTCTTCGAAATTTTTTTTATTGGTTTCTTTAAAATCTTTGGTGCCGAGATGATACGTATCGGCGTCGCAAATTATTTGCTGTAATAAATTTTTAGGATTGCGCGGAAGTTTTGTGGCCATAATGCAGCCCGCAATCTCATCAATGATCGTTTCATCTTCCACATAGTCTTTCATAAATTTCTTCATGATATCGCAGCTCATTTCTTCATGCTTTTGTGGCTCTGTAAATAAATGGCCTGTATCATGAAACCATGCGGCGGCATAAAGAATCAGCATTTCTTTTTCCGTAACATTGTAATGCCCGGCAATTTCCTGGGTATGCTTTACTACCATTTTGGTATGTTCCAGGTTATGAAATACCAGCGAAGGCGAGTGCATTTGCTCAAATAAACCGGTTACATATTCTTCTATGCGTTTATCTGTTTTGTGATAGTCCATGATTAAAAAGTTAAATTAAATTTAGTGCCAATTGAAAAATTAAATAAGTTGTCTTCGGGTGAATGCGCTATAGTAGCAGATATAATGGCAAAGTTATAAGGTGAGTAATAAATGCCTCCGCCATAGTCGTGATGCCACTTACGAGAAGTTTCGTTTTTTATCCAAACCCTTCCTAATTCATTAAAAGCAATTAAGCCAACCGCTCCCGGAACAATGTAGGATTTAGACTCGAAAAGCTTGATGCGAAGTTCGGTGGTTTGGTACAATAGTGATTGCCCTGAAAAACGATTTTTTCTGAAACCTCTTAAATAATTATTGGCACCCAAAGTAACCGCCTGGAAATATTCGTAGTCATTATTAAAAATATGGGCGCCGCCAAAACGCAGGACAGCTATCAGTTTGGCAGGCTCGCGCAGGCTCGCATACACCGCCATGTCAGAAGATATTTTGGTAATGTTGTTGCTGTTTTTATTGGTACCCGATAATGAAGAAAATTCCGTATTCCAGATAACGCCGCGGGATGGCAGCAACTCGCTATTGACGTTATCAATCACTATGGCGAATTTGCCTCCTACATAAGATTTTCCCTGGTAAATACTGAGGGAATCTAATCCAACAAGAGAGGGGCGACCCAGTATTTTATTTTGGTTGTCTTCATATTTATTCCAATAATGAAAATATGCCGGTCCTAAATAAAACTGAAGTAAATTATTAAAGTACTTTTTGCGCAACATCACTTCTCCCTTTATATACTTATATCTTACGTGATAATATTCTATTGGCTGGTTATCGTCTTTTACGGATGTATTTCCTAATCCAAAAAAGTTATTCAATACCGGGTTGAAAAATTCCGCATTAATTACCAGGTCGTTGTTGTGCATCAATTGGTTGAATTCTCCTGCATACCTTATTTGGTAAGCCTTTGAGCTGAAACTGTATAGCGATGTAAGTCGTTGATAAGTGGAGAAGGGTTCCTTTCTGAAAGCAAACGTTTTTAAGGAATAGCCCATGCCTATTAAAAGTTTGTCCTCCTGGTTGTATCCCAAATTTAAAAGTGGAACCCGATACGTATTGTATTTGAAACTGGTAATATCGTATCTGTTTACGTAAGGCGAAGCTGACATTTCATTTTTGGTACGGTTTCCTTTTTGTATCCAGTTGTTGCCGGGTAAATAATCGTAAATCTTATTGCCGACATTCCCGTTGATGTTGAAAGTATCATTTCCCTCACCGCCGATAATTCTTAATTTTATTTTTGAACTGGCATTACTGTCCACAACAAAAATATCATCACCATTAAGTCCGTAAAAGTTGATGAATTTGGTTTCCTTATCTTTAAAAATACGATCGTACATCAAAGAGGAAGAGTCCGTTTCCTTTTTCCGTTTAAATACTTTTACATGTAATCCCTTTTCTGCATTGGCTATACTGAAATACTCATTTTTGTTGCTGCCAACTATGTTTACTTCTTTAGATAAAAAACGATAATAGCGCATCCCCTTTTTGGTAAGAAGGTCTCTGCGTCCCTTTAATTTTTGAGTGATTATTTTTGAATCTAAAGCATAAATTTCAGGAGGTAATTTTTTTACTGCTTCGTGAACTACAGTATCATTTATATTTTTTTGAAAATCCTTTATAATTCTTTTCCATTTTTCGCCATCGAGATTATTCATGAAAATTCTGTCAAAATCTCTTTCCTCCCAGTTGAACCATTTTATATCGGGATAATGTTTTTTGAAACCCTGTAAATAAGGTAATGCCCGGAGACTAAGGGCTATGGCAAGCAACCCATTTGAATTGAAAAAAGCCTGGTCCCTATCTCTCGGAATTGGGTAATACAATTTGCCAACTCCTGTATCATTGGTGCCAAACTTCCATTGATCAAAATGGCGGTCCCAGTCCCCAATTACCATATCGAGCAAACGTGCCCGCAATACAGCCTCCTGATCTATATGATTTTTGCTGTCTTCCGTAATTTTAGTGATTACTTTAGCGGTGCTCTTAGTATCAGTTCCATCAGGAGTGGGTTCTCTTTCTTCCAATAAGCAAACCTTGTTAGCAAATACCTGGCGGTAGATACCGAGGGCGGGATCATCAGGTACAAAATAATATTTTGGATGGGTATGCACCACATCAATTGCGCTGGCTAATGGTGGTACCATTAATGCGCCATAAGGATGTTGTGCCGACACCATATCCTGTACTATACTTTGTGCAATGGTTCCTCTTAAAGCTTCCGGTACCGCGCCTTCCGGGTCTTTATCCACAGTTCGTAAAGACCACTCTTTACCATTTTTATCTTCGAGTTTCAACGATTTGGTTTGCCTTCCCCCGCCGATATCTTTAATGATAAACCCACCCATTTCTTTATTAATTCTAAATACTTTTAAATGAACAGGGGTGGCCCATTCGGAGCGATAATTTTTCCCTGAAATCATTGTGTGGACACCCGAAATTTTGTTATAATTTTTATTGATAGCAACCGTTACACTGTCTTTAAAATATCCTTCGGGAACCGTTTGTGGAATGGTGGTAGAATCCGCAGTTTCCTTTATAAGTCCTTTATAATTAAACAGATTTTTGGAAAATGAATGCTCTGTAGAATCAGCATCAACGGTATAGAAATTGATGTGGACATTTTTATTTTTTGAAATTTCCAATGTAGAGAAACCGAAAGATTCAGCAGCATACAGCACTTTTTTATTTTTGGAGACGCGTGTTTTTTTTGCGCCCGCCCCACTCACTATATAATAACGACTGCTGTCTTTTATCAACTGCAAATTATGTTCATGTCCTGCTACGAAAATAATGTTAGGATACGGCTTCACTATCCTTTCAACATCTCTAATCATGTTGGCATAAGCAGGATGTTTTAAATCTTCCGGAGTACCAAAAATTCCCCGCGCAATAGGATAAATAGTTCCGATAACCGGCAGTGGAATCCATAGATTGGGATTGTAATCAGTGAAGGGAAAAATGTGTTGTTTTACTCCAAAATTACCTCCATGAATTCCATAGCTTTTTAGAGTATGATGCCCGGCCAGGATGATTAGTTTATCGGTATTGGCGCTTAAAATATCATCAAGCTCACTGTAAAATTGTTCCGGTGTTTTGTAAGGGCAATCGGATTCTATACCCGGCTTTTCTCCTTTTTGTATGAACCATTGGCTGTCGAATAAAACCAAAAGTACATCGTCAGAGATTTTATATTCCACCGGTCCTGGGCATCCATCAGATGGAATATATTTTACGTTTTCATTTCCCAACATATTAATATACGCTTCCTGTCTTTTCACATTATCGAGGCCATTGGGACTGCCGTCAGTCCAGTCGTGATTGCCTGGAATAAAAATTACTTTCGCTTTGGTTCCTCTTGCAATATTTATTTGCGAGTCTAATACTAATTTGGCGTCTTTATATCCCGGTAAAAAGTCTTCCGGCAAACCGGTTTTATAAAGGTTGTCGCCCAAAAATAATACGGTTGTTTTTTCATCAAAGGGAACAAGCCGCTGCGCCGCATTTATTACTGGTTGCCTTCCATAGTTTAGTTTTCCTGCATCTCCTATAAGTACGATTCTCGCTTCTAATGAATCACTTTGCGCGATGCATTCTTTATAAAATAAAAGAAATAGAATAAACACAAAAAATTTATGCATCAGTTATTTTTTTGGGGTTTAAAAATTAATAAATTCCCTTTTCCATATTTATCTCCTGCCTCATCGGAAATGATAAGATCGCCCCATGGGGTAAAAGTGATTCCTTCGGGCTGTGTAAAAATTTTAGGGGCCAATGTGAAAACTTCTTTACATTTTCCATTTCTGTCTGTTACCACAATTAACTGGTTTAGGGCAGAAAGTATCCACACATCATTGGTAATTGGATTAATGGTCGCGGCGGATGGTTTAAATTTTAATTTCTTCTTTTCGATTTTTTTCGCAATAGCGTCAACATCAATAGTAAACAGAGAAGGGGTATATTCTTTTGTCTCCGGGTCGTAGCCCCAAGCCGTGGTGGCGCCTTTTTTATCTACTTCACACTCTTTGCAAATCATCACTAATTTTTTATATTGTTCATCATAGTAAATGGATTCAAACTCAAGGCCTTTGTGATCAGATAAATTACTTTTCTTTGAATAAATGGTATCGCCGCCGGGCGAAAAATATAAAGTATGAATGTTGCCGTTACTTTCTAAAACATAAAAGGTGCTATCATGTAAAACCAAATCTTCAAAATCAAGAGGCTTTGAAAATTTCCATTTTTGAGTAAGATTGTTGTTGAGATGAATTTTAAACAGGTATCCTTCTTCGTCGGAAATGGCAAATACGCTACTGTCTTTTGCATAAAAATAAATGCCAGATATTTCCATTAATGCATCATTTAATAATAATACAGAAGGTTTCTCCAGGTCATAATTACCTGAAGGCAGGGCAACACTGTATTTGTTTTGTGTACAGCTTTGAAGGGTGTACAGGTTTACAAAAAGAAATAAAATAATAATCAGGTTTCGGTTTGGCATACATCTTTAAAATAAATTACTTTCAACAGAAAGGTTTGATAATGATTTCAGTGAATAGGGCTTGAAAAAAATATTTTATTAAATTACCAAGATTATACCAAAAATAAGAAACGCAAAAAACGGTGATTTAATTTTATCCCAATGAAATCGGGGCATAATTTCCCCTTTGGCTATAACAATGTGAATGTGCAAATTTGAAAATTTGAAAATGACAGGGCATTGGATAGATGAAAGTGTCGTTGATGAAATATTTAAAATAAATTTGAAAATAAAATTTTGTATCAATAGGAATTATTGGAGTGAGTAATTTTCATGCAATAAATTAAAAGAAATGGAGAATAGAGACATACGCTGGCTTCAACGATTTCAAAATTTTGAGAAATCATTGAGCTATTTACAGGAAGCCATGGAAATAAAAAATCCTGATATTTTTCAAAAAGCGGGAACCATTCAATTCTTTGAAATGACTTTTGAATTGGCCTGGAACATGGTTAAAGATTATTTGGAAGACCAGGGTTTCCCGGATGTGAAATCTCCAAGAAGCGCTTTAAAGAAGGCTTTTGAAACCGGATTAATTGTGGATGGACATAAGTGGATGGAATTGTTGTTGAATAGAAATCTTACAGCGCATACTTATGATGAAGAAACGGCAGATGAAGTAATCAAACTAATTCAGACGGATTATAAACCTTTACTGAAACAGCTTTATGACACCTTTGAGCAAAAAAGAAATGGGTAATTCATTTGGGCTGAAAGAAGATGATTTGCAAAATATAATTGACATTCTTCAGCAACAGCCCGAAGTGGAGGAGGCTCTTATTTTTGGAAGCAGGGCAAAGGGAAATTATAGAGCCGGAAGCGATGTTGACATGGCCATTAAAGGCGATGGAATTAATTTGAAGATAATCACGCACATCAGTTATTTACTAAATGAAGAAACGGTAATGCCTTACCAGTTTGATGTTCTTAATTATCATTCCATACGCAACCTGGAACTAGTTGAACACATTGACCGAGCCGGAATTTCTTTTTATAAAAAGCAGTATTGACATTTGAAAAATACAAAGGCTCATTCTGCAATTCATCATTTTATTTCTTAAAAATGCAGACATCATTTGAAAGCCTTTTTCTTTTTTGTCTTGTTTAATTTTCTGAAATCCCATGGCGCAATGGCCTCTTTCATTTTCCATAAACCTATTTTTTTAATTCTTGCGTTTTGCTCTGCCTTTGCCATCTTCTCATCGGAGGAATATTTTTTATAATGCCAGGCAAATCCGTTTTCAATCATGGATACATTGATGTTTTCATTTTTGTAAAAAACATCGGCAATAGTCCGGTGATACCTGTCTTTGCCATGTGTTGTCAATTGCACATTTTTGCCGAAAATAAATTGGGCTAAGGCATCCTTGCAAACCTGGTAATAATCCTGTCTTCGTTCAGGACAATCAATGCCGTTCATGCGGATTCTAATTGTCAAATTGTTGTTGGTTAGCACATCAAACGTATCTCCGTCCACTATTTTAATAACTTTTCCGGTGAAGGTTTTGTTTGTTTTTGAAAAAGTTTTTGTTGAGTAATTGAAGAATAAAAACGCAGATAAAAGAATCAATTTCATGAAGCATGTTTGGTTTAGGGTAAGTATAGAGGTAATGCTTCCGACAAATTTATTTCATTATTATCCGGTAAACACAAATTGTATTTTCAATTACAAGCATTACATGGACACATTGGTTAATTGGCACATTGGCTAATTTTCAGATCTTCACATTTTCAAATTTTCACATTGCCTTCTTTCTTTACTTTTGCCGCATGGGAATAACCTTTACTGATGAAGAGCTTTTTATTTTTAAACAAATAGCAGAAGCGGGCGCTGAATTAAACATGCCTGTGTATGTGATTGGAGGTTTTGTAAGAGATAAAATAATAAGCCGGCCTGATAAAGACGTTGACATTGTATGTATTGGCGATGGGATTGAACTCGCAAAAAAAACAGCTCAGAAATTTTCACCGAAACCTCATGTAAGTTTTTTTAAAAATTTTGGAACCGCGCAAATAAAAATATTTTCAAAAAAAGATGATACCGCTTTTGAAATAGAATTTGTAGGCGCCCGGAAAGAAAGCTACAACCACGACAGCCGTAAGCCCGATGTGCTTCCAGGCTCGTTTGATGAGGACAGAATGCGGCGTGATTTTACCATCAATACCCTCGCCATCAGCCTTAATAAAAATGATTTTGGAAAACTCATTGATCCGTTAAACGGTATGGCGGATATCGAAGAAAAAATAATCCGCACGCCACTTCCGCCGGATCAGACTTTTAGCGATGACCCTTTAAGAATGATGCGGGCTATTCGTTTTGCAACGCAATTAAATTTTAGCATTTTCCCTGAAACGTTTGATGCGATCCAACGCAATGCACAACGCATAAAAATTGTAAGCGGCGAAAGAATCATTGATGAGATCAATAAAATAATAATGACTGATAAACCATCCATTGGCTTTGAGCTTTTGTATAAAAGTGGTTTACTGAAAATTATTTTTCCGCAAATGGTGGCGCTTGTGGGCGCAGAATATATTGATGGCAAAGGGCATAAAGATAATTTTTACCACACGCTACAGGTGCTTGATAACATTGCGCCAAATACAAATGATTTGTGGCTGAGATGGGCGGCCATTTTACATGACATTGCCAAGCCCGCCACAAAGAAATTTGAAGAAGGCCATGGCTGGACATTTCACGGGCATGAAGTGATAGGAGGGAGGATGGTTCCAAAAATATTTACCCAATTGAAATTGCCGCTGAATGATAAAATGAAGTTTGTAAAAAAAATGGTGGAGTTGCATTTAAGACCCATCGGACTCACGAGAGAGAACATAACGGACTCGGCTATTCGCAGATTGATTTTTGATGCAGGCGATGATATTGAAAACCTGATGACACTTTGCAAAGCCGATATCACTTCAAAAAATAAACAAAAGGTAAAGCAATACCTGAGCAATTTTGAAATGGTGGAGAAGAGGTTGAAAGAAGTGGAGGAACTGGATCATCTGCGCAACTGGCAGCCGCCCATAACCGGAGAAATTATTATGAATGAATTTGGTCTGCCGCCTTCGCGCATTGTGGGCGAAATAAAGAACGCGGTTCGCGAAGCCATATTGGACGGAGTGATTCCAAATCAGTATGAGGCTGCCTTTGAATATATGATTAAGATTGCCCAGGATTTAGGGGTAACAAAAAAATGAAATAAATACTTTCTATTCTGATAAAACACAGCCTCTTCTTCATCCATTTTTTATTTCATCCGCTGTTTCATTAAGACTCATAAATCTCAATAATTAGTACTTATCTTCCAAAGATTTTAATTGATAAGTAAGCCTTAAATTTGTGTTATGGCAATATTGAAATTTAGAATTTATTGGGAAGATGATGACAGCGTATATCGTGATTTGGTCATTAAGCATACTCAAAGTTTTTTGGAGCTTCAGGAGATCATTTTGAAGTCTTTTGAATTTGACAATAAGCACCAGGCAACTTTTTACAGGAGTAATGATAACTGGAAGCGCGGCAAAGAAATTACTTTTGAAAAATATGATAAAGTATATAAAGTGGAGCCCTTATTAATGGCTGAAACTACCATCGGATCTGAGATTCGGGACCCTAATCAAAAATTTATTTACGTGTACGACTTTCATAAGAACTGGACCTTTATGGTGGAACTTATCAATGTAAATAAAGATGAAAACCAAAAGCTGACATATCCTTCCTGTTTACGCAGTGAAGGCATTGGTCCAAGTCAGTATGGAACCAAGGGATTAATAAATGAAAAACTGGCCGAAATAGAAGAGAAATACGATATTAATACTAGCATTCTTGCTGATGGCTATACAGAAGAAGGAGATGAAGATACCGAAGAAACCGAGGCTAATGAAGACGTGGAAGAAGAAAATACCCCCGGGGAAGTGTAAGGTATTGTGGTTGAGTTGTTGTCCGAAGGAGCTCTTGGGGAATGGTTAGATTGTTTGATTGTTGAATTGTTGAATATTACCACGCTCACTCCTAATTTAATACCTAATACCTCAAACCTAATTTGAACAGTTCTCTACAAACTTGTACAAATTTTATATGAATAATAAAACCTGCCTTATTGTTTCAGGGCCTACAGCCGTTGGTAAAACCGCTTATGGAATAGAACTGGCGCTCAAATACAACACGCAAATTATTTCTGCCGACAGCCGCCAATGCTTCAAAGAATTAAATATTGGCGTAGCAAAACCTTCAATAGAACAGCTCGAAAAAGTAAAGCATTATTTCATCAATACCCATTCCATTCATGATGAAGTAAACGTAAAAATCTTTGAAGAATATGCGTTGAAATCCGTCAAAGAAATCTTTAAAAATAATGATGTTGCAGTAATGGTTGGTGGCACGGGTTTGTACATTAAGGCATTTTGTGAAGGGCTTGATGAAATACCTTCCGTTGATGAAAATATCCGGAGAAAAATAAATGAACAATACGAGGAGAACGGATTTGAATGGCTCAGGAATGAAATCAAATTACAGGACAATGATTTTTTTACGAAGGGTGAAATGCAAAACCCCCAAAGAATGTTGCGCGCGCTTGAGGTAAAACTTTCTACCGGAAAATCCATATTGGATTTTCATTCAGGTAAAAAAACGGAACGCGATTTTGAAATAAAAAACATTCTGCTGGAACTTCCAAGAGAACAACTTTATCAGAATGTCAATCAGCGTGTAGATAAAATGATGGAAGATGGATTGCTGGCGGAAGCCCAGGCATTGTATTCTTACAAACACCTGAATGCTTTGCAGACCGTCGGTTACAAGGAATTGTTTGATTACCTCGATAATAAAATTTCTTTGGAAACAGCCATAGAAGAAATCAAAAAAAATACCAGGCATTTCGCCAAAAGACAAATTACCTGGTTTAATAAATTTCAAAAAGAAGAGGGAGAGGTTAGGATGTTAGATGTGTGATGTTGGATTGAAACCTCACCTTTATATCTTAAATCCTAAAGTTGCCACAATATTCCCTGCATTATTTTTCAACATAGCCGGTGAATAGGGTGCGTCTTGCAGCCGGTAAGGATAATGAACATCTTTGTTCATGGAATATACATAAGTAAGGTCTATGAACATTCCTTTATTTCTATAACCCAATCCACCGCTCACTTTTATTAAATCAGCAGATTCGTTTTTATAGGGATTACCATAGTAAGCCCCGCCCAATCTGAACATGATAGTATTGAATTTTAGCTCTCCGCCCAATCTTACATTGATGGCATTTTTATACAAATTATCAATGGTACTGTTTAGCGATTTATAATACGATTTTGCATCGGCATCATTTTCTGTAGCATGAAACGACATGCCTTTATAATTTACATATTCTACATCCGCGGTGATGAAGGCACGTTGATTTTCCACATTCTCAATTTCACGAAAAACATAAGAACCGCTGATCATTAATTTCCAGGGGGTGGTCATATTATATTTGGAAACAAGGGGTTGCCCTTCGGTAAGGTCCGTGCTGCTTTGTTGCTTCATTCCTGCGCCGCCATAGCCTTCCAGGTCGGTAACCACTTGCGAAATATAATTATCGGTAAGCTGGTAAAAAGCAGGCGTATGAACTGCTAATCCGAGGCGGACAAATTCAACCGGTTTGAAAATAACGCCAAACTTCCCATTAATGCCAACGCCCTTTGTTTCCAATGATTCATTCGCTTCAAAAAAATTAAAGTCATTGTTGGCATTGCCGGAAGCGTCACTTTCTTTATAAGTGGCATCGCGGTTGTATTTTAAAATAGAAAATGAAAGAGTGCCACCAAAATACCATTTGTCTTTAAGATTAATTCCTGTTCCTACTGCGACGTCGGTAATGCCGCCGGAAGTATTGATGGTGTTTTCCTGGTTCAGCCCAAAAGAAGGATCGGCCTGGCTGCGGTAGCCTGTAACCTCGGAACTGTCAGCATTATAAGTAGGACTAATTAAGTACGTGTTCAGGGCCAGACTGCTTCCGTAAGGATAATTGAGAGCCGCCTGGTTTGGATCCGTGGCATTATCACCAATTAATTCTTCCAGATATTTTTCTGAATAAGAAGATTTTGTATTTACCCCTTTGTAATAAATATGACTATTGAAATCTGCTGTGCGGTTAACACCAATTCCTACGGTAACGCTTTTTATATTTTTGTTACTGTTATTGGGCGATGCAAATAAAAAGCCGGATGCGCCGAGGTTAAAGTTATTCTTAGTAGCTTCTGCATTAGAGCTTAAGTAATTTGACTTACCGGTTTTCAGGGAATAGGAAGGCGTTAAAACGAAGTCACCGGTTTTGTAAAAACCCAGTCCCGCAGGGTTTATAAAAAGCGAAGAAAATTCGCCGCCCAAAGAAGCCCCGGCTCCGCCGATAGCCTGGTTACGGGCTGTGCCTCCTGGTTGCGTTAGGTACGAATATCTTAAAGCATCTGCTGGTTCCTGCGCATAAGAAATGTTTAAGGATAATAATAAAAATGGGATTAAATACGCTGCTTTCATGGTACCGAAAAATTTTATTTCTGAATGAATCATCAATAGAATAAAAAATTATTTTATTCCGTTCGTCAATTTTATTTAAAAAAGGGATGAATAAAAACTCATCCCTTTTGAAGAAATTTTTATTTTCTAAAAGTTCTTACAGGGGCACTTCCACTGCTTCCGGAAGAAGAGGGAGTGCTGGTATTATTGCTTGATGGGGCATTATTAAAAGTTCTTGTTGGAGCCGTATTAGTCGGCCTGTCATTATCGCTGCTTCTGTATGTTTTGCTGTTTGAACTGGAAGGCTGCGTATAACTCCTGCTTTCTGAAGGGGTAAAAACTCTTCTTATCACATTCCCCACTCCTGTTCCCTGGTTTGTTGGTTTAAAAGTTCTTACCGGTGCAGCTTTTACGCCAGATACCCGGCTGCCATTGGACGTTTTGATAGTTGCATTGTTGCTAACAGTGGGACTATTGTAGGTTCCTAAATTGTATTTTCTTGGGCCGGTATTGGTGTTCACTTTTCCAATTACAGGCAACACATACACCGGTGAATAATAGCCGCCACCATAATAAGGTGAGTAATAATTGTTGTAATAAGGGTTGTATGCATAAGGATCGTAAATTCCTTTGTAACCATAAGGGTCAAAGGCGTAAGGATTATTATAGCTATAAGGATTATAAACGTAAGGGTTGTAAGCATAAGGGCTATAGCCTGAGCCAATGCCAAAGCTTATGCTGCTGCGGTATCTCTGGTCGCGAATGCCACGCCTGATGTCCTGTTCTTCATCATTACGGTATCCATAAGATTCCCTGTCGTCCTGGCTGACAGTTCTTACGTAAGTATCCTGAGCCGGGGCAGGAGAGTAATATACGTCGTCAGGAGTTTGCCCGGTGCGGTAAGCAGTACTACAACTGCTGAAAGCAACCACCAAACCAACGAGGAATAAATATTTTGTTTTCATGGCTTTAAGTTTAAAAAGAAATTAATTATGAAGTTTTACTTTTGCGCCTTGTTTAGTGTAAATTTAAGCATAATCTACAATTGTATGACGATTGATTTGATGAGTGGTTGTTAAAGAATAGCCAAGAAGAAAAATTATTTCTAAAAAAATAAAAAGGGTAGCTCAACTGCTTAAAATAAAAATAGAATTATTAAATAGAAAATAAATAATGAGTAAAGAAATTACAAGCAGGGAGTCAGATTATTCGCAATGGTATAATGATCTTATTTTAAAAGCAGGACTCGCAGATTACAGCGCCGTACGCGGATGCATGGTTATAAAGCCTTATGGCTTTGCGTTGTGGGAAAATATGCGCGACCAGCTCGATAAGCGTTTCAAAGAAACAGGACATCAAAATGCCTACTTCCCACTCTTTATTCCTAAAAGTTTTTTGAGTAAAGAAGCAGCCCATGTGGAAGGCTTCGCAAAGGAATGTGCTGTGGTAACTCATTACAGGCTGATGAATGACCCTGATGGTAATGGCATCATTGTGGATCCGGAAGCAAAGCTGGAGGAAGAATTAATTGTGCGCCCTACTTCCGAAACTATTATCTGGAACACTTACAAGACATGGATACAATCTTACCGCGATCTTCCTTTACTCATTAATCAATGGGCAAACGTAGTAAGATGGGAAATGCGTACCCGTTTGTTTTTGCGTACTACAGAATTTTTATGGCAGGAAGGACATACCGCGCATGCTACCTCACAGGAAGCCATAGACGAAACGCTCCAGATGCTGAATGTGTATGCTGAATTTGCTGAAGAATGGATGGCGATGCCGGTAATAAAAGGAGTAAAAAGTATCAATGAACGTTTTGCAGGCGCGGAAGATACCTATTGCATAGAAGCGATGATGCAGGACGGAAAAGCATTGCAGGCTGGAACTTCACATTTTCTCGGGCAAAATTTTGCAAAAGCGTTTGATGTAAAATTCAGCGATAAAGAAAATAAACTGGATTATGTATGGGCTACAAGCTGGGGCGTTAGTACACGATTGATTGGCGCATTGGTAATGGCGCATAGTGATGATGATGGTTTGGTACTTCCTCCGAAACTGGCGCCTATACAGGTTGTTATCGTTCCTATTTATAAAGGTGATGAGCAAAAAAATGTCATAGATGAAAAAGTAAAATCGTTTATGGCAGATTTTAAATCGTTAGGGATTTCAGTAAAGTATGATGACGATGACAGTCGTCGTCCCGGTTGGAAATTTGCGGAATATGAAATGAAAGGAGTCCCTGTAAGAATTGCTATTGGTGCAAGAGACCTTGAAAAAAATGTGGTGGAAGTAGCGAGAAGAGATAATAAAACCAAAGAATCCCTTTCTATGGATGGCCTTGCCAACACGGTGCAGATTTTATTAAATGATATACAGGAAAATATTTATCAAAAGGCTAAAACATATCGTGATGAGCACATTACCAAGGCAGATACCTGGGATGAATTTGTAAAACTTCTTGATGTAAAAGGCGGTTTTATTTCCGCGCATTGGGATGGCACTGCGGAAACGGAAGAGAAAATAAAAGAGCTTACCAAAGCAACCATTCGTTGTATCCCTTTAAATAATATAAAGGAGGAAGGTAAATGTATATTAACCGGAAAGCCAAGCGCGGAGAGGGTTTTATTTGCAAGGGCTTATTAATGTGCCAATTAGCTAATGTGCCAATTAGCTAATGTGCCAATTAGCCAATTAGCCAATGTGAAAATGTGAAAGTTGAGACCCCGTCAAACTTTCTAAACCTTCTTAACCTTGAACCTTCTTAACCTTGAACCTTGAACCTTCAACCTTGAACCTTCTAAACCAATGAACCAATAAACTAATCATTATGGAAAACTTCGACCTTCTCAACAACGACTTACAGGTATCCGTACCCGCACAAAACTTTTTAAGTGAATGTGCCAAATGGGGGAGATTTCTTGCCATCATCGGTTTTATTTTTTGCGGCATTATGGCCGTACTGGCTTTTTTCATACCCACTTTAATCATGAATATCCCTCCATATAATGCTATGGCTTCAAGCCTTTCATCAGGATCGACTGCAGGGATGACAATAATGTATATCCTCTTCGCTCTTCTCTTCTTTTTCCCATGCTTATACCTTTATAAATTCTCGGTAAAGATGAAATCTTCGTTAGCCGAAACCAGCCAGGAAAATTTCGATGAGTCGTTACAAAACTTAAAATCCATGTTTAAGTTTTATGGAATTGTTACTATCGTTATGCTTTCCATTTATGCATTAATCTTTCTGGTTGCCATGATTGGCGTGGCTTTTAACGGATAAACCCATAGCAACAAGATACCTTTACCCGAGCACAATGTTCTCTCCGGAAAATACATTACTACAATTCAGAAAAAATCTTAAATATATTTTTAAATACTTGCAGGTATCAAAATTATTTTCAAACTTTACGTACCCAAAGAATAAATAATTCTAAAATACCTTTCCTCTTCCAACCATTAGAAGTCTTGCCTTACCCCAATCTTGCTTTCCGCTAAACCGGCACTTGTGGATTTTCCCGGTGCGACAATGTTTCGCAAGAACACTTTTAATAATTCTTTAAAAAAAGTAATTATGCAAGACATAGATTTCTTTGAAGGCAAACGCTCTATTAAACAAGTTTCCTATAGCTTAAACAGGGGCAAAACAAAACTCGATTGTCATGTTTGGGAAGAATGGCAACTTATAGAGCCTACT
>DATCWN010000423.1:0-5961 GCA_036566285.1 Hanamia sp. | reverse complement strand
CAAGTCATTGCTGTACATGTTGAGCTCAATGCTGTACATATTGAGGTCATTGCTATATACTTGGGAGCCGCAATTAATAAACGTAAAAAAGGCCGTCCTTTTTAGACAGCCTTTTTATCAAAATAAATTAATTGCATTGACGATTCACCATTTCGTTTTACACATCCAGCTTCGCATACTTGGCATGGCTTTCAATGAACTCCCTTCTTGGAGGCACTTCGTCTCCCATAAGCATACTGAACACAGCATCTGCTTCCACTGCATTGTCTATAGTTACTTGTTTCAAAGTTCGTGTGGCCGGATTCATAGTGGTTTCCCAAAGTTGTTCACTGTTCATTTCTCCCAAACCTTTATAACGTTGAACGCTTACGGCATCTTCTTTACCCGCAGCCACCAATTGTACCCATGCTTTACGGTCTTCATCAGACCATGCGTAAGATTGTTCCTTCCCTTTTTTCAAAAGATATAAAGGAGGCTGAGCCAGGTAAACAAATCCCTGTTCCACCAGTTCCTTCATATACCTGAAAACGAAAGTAAGAATGAGTGTAGCAATATGGCTTCCATCCACATCGGCATCCGTCATGATAATCAGTTTATGATAGCGAAGCTTACTTAAATCGAGTGCTTTCGGATCCTCCGGAGTACCTATTTTTACGCCAAGCGCTGTGAACATGTTTCTTATTTCTTCATTATCATAGATCTTATGTTCCAGCGCTTTTTCTACGTTTAAAATTTTACCACGCAAAGGAAGTATGGCCTGGTAGCTTCTGTCTCTTCCCTGTTTGGCGGTGCCACCTGCCGAATCTCCTTCCACTAAAAACAATTCGCATCTAAAGGGGTCTTTGTCACTGCAATCAGCCAGCTTTCCGGGTAATCCACCACCGGTTAGAACGCTTTTGCGTTGTACCATTTCGCGGGCTTTCTTCGCCGCGGCCCTGGCCTGTGCTGCCAATATTACTTTTTGAATAATGGTTTTGGCATTCTTGGGATTCTCTTCCAGATAAGCAGTTAATACCTTGCTTAGGGTAGAATCCACAATTCCCATTACATCGTTATTTCCGAGCTTGGTTTTTGTTTGCCCTTCAAATTGCGGTTCGGGAACTTTCACGGAAATAACTGCGCTTAGCCCTTCCCGGAAATCATCTCCTTCAATTTCCACTTTCGCTTTTTCAAACATGCCTTCTTTTTCACCATAACTTTTAAATACACGGGTTATGGAGCGCCGAAATCCTGATACGTGCGTACCGCCTTCAATAGTATTGATATTGTTTACATAACTGAATAAATGCTCCTGGTAACCGGTATTGTAAATCATAGCTACTTCTACGGTTACATTGCTTGGTGCATCATAACCATCACAATAAATGACCGAAGGAAGCAAAGGCTGGCGGCTTCCGTTTTTATCAATCAATTCTACAAATTCTACTATGCCGCCTTCGCTGTGAAACTTCTTCGAATACGTTTTTCCTTCTTCATCTTTCTCACGAAGGTCGTTAAGGATAATAGTGATTTGCTTATTTAAAAAAGAAAGTTCTCTTAACCTGGTTTCTAATATGTCGCGGTTGTAAACCGATACAATAAAAATGGATAAATCGGGCCAGAAACGGATAGCCGTTCCGGTGGTGTTGCTTTCTCCGATTTCACGTACACTGTACTGGGGGTGCCCTTTTGCGTATTCCTGTTCATATGTTTTTCCATTGCGGTTAACGGTTACCTGAAATTTACTGCTCAACGCATTTACACAACTGACACCAACACCATGCAAGCCACCACTCACTTTATAAGTGTTTTTATCAAACTTGCCGCCCGCGTGCAATACGGTCATTACCACTTCAAGCGCGCTACGGCCTTCTTTCTTCATAATGCCTACAGGAATACCACGGCCATTATCTTCTACTGTTATTGAATTATCTTCATTAATAGTAACCGTAATTTTATCGCAATATCCTGCAAGCGCTTCATCAATGGAGTTGTCCACTACTTCATATACCAGGTGATGAAAGCCTTTGCTGCCAACATCGCCAATATACATTGCGGGGCGTTTTCTTACAGCCTCCAGTCCTTCAAGAACCTGGATACTGTCTGCGCCATAACTATCAATTTTGGGGGTAATTACTTCTACTGAATCTTCTGCCATAGTGAGGGAATGAGAACAATTAATTTGTAAAATTGTAAGCTGCAAATATACTTAAAATAAGGGGCAATTCCTAAAAAATAGGGCTTGAATTTCCCTTCAATGCAGATTCATTTCAGAAGAGAATTTTGAGAGATTATTTCTTATAAATGTCAGCCAATGAAAGAGAAATATTCAGCTTGGGCAACTGAATTATTTCATCGGGTTGGGTGTATGAAACCATGTCCCACTCTCCTTTCTCATCTTTAAAATTGCAGAGTACCAAATATTTTTCAGGCTCGACGATGAGGTAATAATTCAATGAATTTATTTTCCGGTACTGAATAAATTTATCTACCATATCTTTTGCCCTCGTGGTTTCGCTTAGCACTTCAACAATTAATTCGGGTTCAAACTGAACATATTTATTTTCATCAGTCTCCGGTTCTCTCGTTATAAAAATATCAGGGTAATAATATTGGTTTTCATTTTGAATTTTCACTTTCATGTTTTCAATGAAAACGTTAAATCCAAGAGGCTTTGTTGAATACAAAAGTGCCAATAAAATATTTTGGCAAATAAAATGATGTTCTCTTGATGCTCCCGACATTTCAATTAAATTTCCATTAATAAATTCATGCCGTACATCCCCGGATTCTTCCAATAAAAAATATTCGGGAACGGTATAGGTTTTATGTAGCTCCAATGATTTCATAGCATATCAAATATAAGCTAAATCCAGATGAGAAACAATGCGGTTAAAAATCTAAAACCGTAATATCCAATCGGGGATTTTAATTTTACTATCTTTGCACCCATTTAATGGAATCTGTTCAAAACATATTGTCAATTGCCCTTAACCATCCTGCAATGCAGGAAGAAATGGAATTAGTTCAGCACAAAACACAAACCATTCCCGGTTCTGTGCATTATGTTATCAACCGTTACCGTAAAATGCCCAATGCCATTTTAGATGACATGGGCATGATGGTATATAATTATCAGCCCGGCGAAGAAAAGGCGGGGAATCTTGAATTGGTTTTTTGTATCTCTGGAAACAGGTATTGCAAACAAAAAGATGAAGAGTGTAATTTTTGTAAACATTCCCAATCTCATAATTGCGAAGAATTAATTGATACCATTGATGTGGCTTGTTTCAGGTTCAATGCCAACCATCTTTCGCAATTTGTAAAAGGTTTAAAAACCACTTCTTTTTCAGAGGACATTTTAAACTTCAATTATACTTCTTCCTTCTCCAAAATACTTCCTCTTTGCAGCAGAATCAGAAATGTGCTGGATGCTTTAATGAATCATACGTATTCTGAAAGCATGGAAAATATTTTCATCAACGCGCAAACGCAAATGCTGTTATTGTACAGCATGGATTGTATGGCAGGTGATGGCGAAGAAGCTTTTGAATGTAAATTTCTGGCCAACGAAGCAGACCGTGAAAAGATTTCCCTGGCCCGCGAAATTCTTCTGCAACATATTGGCGAGCCTCTTACCATTAAGGAACTAAGCCGCAAAGCTGCCATTAATGAATGTTATCTAAAGAAAGGTTTTAAAGAAATGTATGGCACAACCATTTTCGATTTTTTTCAAAGCCAGAGAATGGAGCATGCTAAATATTTATTGTATGAAAAGGGCTTAACGGTTACTGATGTTTCAGCATCATTGGGCTATTCTTCCATCTCTCACTTTTCTACTGCGTTTAAAAAACACACCGGTATAAAGCCCTGCGAATTGTTGTTCCGGTAAAAATACCAAAAGGGCTAAATGCTAATCAACCAATAAGAGAATTGATTATTTCTTAGAAAATTGATTTATCCTAAATAAATCAGTATTCTGCCCTTGCAGACTCATATCAGTTTTGCAGAAAATTGATAACTTCTAAACTTCTTCAGATTCTTAGGAAATCCTCTATGATTTTACTCATTTTTTAGGATGATTTTTATCATTAAGATCATTGCCCCTTTTGACATTGGCGTGATAATACTCTAACTTAACTAAGGCACATTTGCACGAATCTCTATGCAGCAAAAAATATTAAATATTGTAATAGCCTTATTCTCTTTTTCAATCGCGTCGGCTCAGGAAAGTTCATTGGACAGTACAGGTAAAGTGCTGGATGAAGTGGTAGTTACGGGCACGCGAACAGAAAACAAAATATCTAACCTTCCTTTACCCATACAGGTCATTTCTTCTAAAAGTATTCAACTTTCAGGCTCGCAAAAACTGATTGATATTTTGCAAATGCAAAGTGGTTTGGTAATCGCCAATAATCCGCTGGGCACCGCATTGCAAGGTTATCCTAACCCATTTGGAAATGGAATTCAGATGCAGGGTCTTGACCCGGCTTATACCTTAATCCTTGTGGATGGCGAACCGCTTACAGGAAGAAATGCCGGGATTGTAAATCTTGGGAGAATCGCTATAGGCAACATCAAACAAATCGAAATTCTCAAAGGCCCTGCCACCAGCTTATATGGTTCTGATGCGCTGGCCGGCGTTATCAACATCATTACCGAAGAACCCAAAAGCAATACCCTTCATCTTCAAACTCATTATGCAAGCAATAATACTTTGGGGTTAACGGCTGCTTCCAACATAAAAAAAAATAAAACTTCATTCCAGTTTTTTGCCAACAGGTACAGCAGTAATGGCTACGACCTTGATAAAAATATTTATGGAAAAACAGTAGATCCTTTTGTGGATTATTCTTTTAATGCAAAAATGATTTACGATATCAATGCAAAAAATAAATTCACTGTATCGGCGCGTTATTTTTCCGATAAGCAATTTAATAATTACGTTATTTATCCTGGACAGGAACCCCAAATAGTAAAGGGAAATACTATTGAAAATGATAAGAGTTTATATACCCGTTGGCAACATAAAGTCAATGATAAACTCAATTATTTTACTTCGGTTTACGCCACTTCCTATTCCAATAACGCGGCAGTGTTTCTCCAAAAAAATGATTCATTGTATGAAGAAATAAAGCTGACACAGTTTCTCTTAAAACCGGAAGTCCAGGTAAACATGGGCAAAAACCCTGCGGCATTATTGGTGACAGGCGCTGGTTATAATTTTGAAACCGTAAATTCCACGAGGTACGGAACGCCCCGGCAATTAAATTCCTTCTACGTTTTTGCCCAAAAACAAATGCAATGGAAAGAAAAAACAAACATAATTGTGGGCGCCAGGTTCGATAAAAATTCATTGTATCCTGCGCAGCTTAGTCCAAAAATGGCGGTGGCTTACAAGGTAAATCCTGATTTTATCATAAAAGGAAGCGTAGGTGCGGGTTTCAAAGCGCCGGATTTCAGGCAGCAATTTCTTGACTTTTCAAACTCTTTAATCGGTTATTCCTTAATCGGCGCCAATGAATTGGGCAATGGACTTCTAAAGCTGAAGAAAACCGGGCAGATAGATAATTCAGTTGACATCAATCCTTACCTGAATGGAGTAGAACTTTTGCCCGAAAAATCCATAGGCATCAACCTCGGTTTCGATTATACCCTTAATAATAATTCTGTTTTTAAAATCAATTTTTTCAGGAATGATATCAGCAATCTCATAGAAACTTATAATCTTCCTTTCAATAAACTAAATAACCAGTCTATTTATTCCTACATAAATGTAAACAAGGTTTTTACGGAAGGGATGGAAATCAATCTTTCTCACCACTTCAGCAAAAATCTTTCTTTATACGGAGGTTATCAGTACCTGTTAGCAAAAGATAAAAATGTGCTTCGCAAAATTAAAGAAGGGGAAATGTACAAGCGGGACCCTGTTACCAACGTTACCGCATTAGTTACAAAAAAAGAATATAAAGGATTGTTCAA
>DATCWN010000045.1:0-3057 GCA_036566285.1 Hanamia sp. | reverse complement strand
CAAATGGAATTGTTGGATGTATTTGCAGCCTTCAAATATCCGAATGATATTGGCCCTGGTGTATATGATATTCACTCGCCGCGGGTTCCTTCAAAAGAAGAGATGACGGGACTTATTCAAAAAGCCATGAAAGTAATTCCTGCAAAACAACTCTGGATCAACCCCGATTGCGGATTGAAAACAAGAGCCTGGCCGGAAACAAAAGCGGCTTTGCAGGCAATGATAGAAGCAGCAAAAGAATTAAGAGAAACGGTCAAAGAAACCATAGAAGTTTAGGAAATATTTTTTCATTGTTTAAGCTGTTGGAAAGAAATTTTCAACAGCTTTTATTTTACCAATATCCCTCCGTCACTTCCAGCTTACCGGTTCAAAGATTTCATTCCAGCTTCTGTATATCGCAATCCGGCCGCGGCATTTTTGGGAAACGCTTCTTCAATCTCTTCCAGTTCTTTCGTTGATAAAATAATATCAACAGCCTTACTATTTTCTTCAAGATATTTCACTCTTTTGGTTCCGGGAATCGGAAAAATAAAATCGCGCTGTGCCAATACCCAGGCAAGCGCCAATTGAGATGGAGTGCAATTTTTTTCTTTTGCAATGGCTTCAATCTTTTTTACCAAATCAAGATTTTTATTGAAATTATCTCCTGTAAAACGTGGCGAAGATCTGCGAAAATCATCTTCAGCAAGGTCTTCCATTTTCTTTATTTGCCCGGTTAAAAAACCACGCCCAAGCGGACTGTAGGCTACAAACGCAATTCCCAATTCTTCACATACAGATAATATTTCATCTTCCGGATCACGGCTCCATAAACTGTATTCTGTTTGCAAAGCGGTAAGCGGGTGTACCGCATTTGCTTTTCGAAGCGTCTCTGCATTTACTTCGCTCAAACCAATTCCTCTAACTTTTCCTTCTTTTACTAATTCAGCCATGGCGCCCACGGTTTCTTCAATCGGTGTATCAGGGTCTTTGCGATGCAAATAATATAAGTCTATCACTTCTACATTCAATCTTTTCAGGCTCGCTTCGCAAGAACTTTTTACATATTCAGGTTTGCCATTTACTCCCCTTGATTTTGGATTTGCAGGATCTCTTACGATTCCAAATTTTGTGGCGAGTGTAATTTCTTTTCTGAAAGGCTTAATAGCTTTACCAACCAAAACCTCATTGGTAAAAGGGCCATAAGCATCGGCGGTATCAAAAAAAGTAACCCCCAGCTCATAAGCTCTTTGTAGGGTACTTATGGATTCTGCCTCATTTTTTTCTCCATAAAATTCGCTCATCCCCATGCAGCCAAGTCCCAATTCAGAAGCCGTTAATCCCTGGCGGCCTAAAGGTTTTATTTTCATAAAAAATATTTTTTAGAATGATTTATCTGGAAAAACTAAGACAGGGTAAAAGTATCCATTTTTTAAAAAAACACCCGAATGCCTCACGCCATTTATTTATTGAGGAGGGCAATAAATAACATGCCAGATAAGCCGCTATTTAATTCGGATACCACTTTTAGCAAAGATAAAAATCCCGGAAAAACCGGAAACTATTTAGAGACGTGTTTAATAGATAACTGGAATTTGGTATTGAGGCTTATTTCAAAATTGTTATCTGCCATTATTTGTTTGGCAGCATCATCTTCGAGAATTACCTGTGCAAGGTGCAGTGCCAGTTCTGAGCCGCTAATTACATTGCCCACCTTACCATCAGTAAGTTCAATGGTAAATTTATAGCCTGCTTTTCTGCCCGTACCAGCCCTTTCAAAATCAACCCTGTTAAGATCCAAAACCTGGTCCTCGGTAATTGCTTTTTTCATTAAAATTTTTACGATAGGCAGGTATTTTTTCCAGATATGATTGTACATGAAAGAAATTTATTTATTTTTTTTGGGTGAATGAAGCAAGCCCGGAGATGAAAAAACCGGTAAATTATAAATATCAGTAACCTGAATATTTGTATAAAATTAAGGCAAATTTTTTATCTGGTTCAAATAATTAGTTTTTTGATGGAAACGGACGATAAAATCTCTTCAATTATGGCTCTAAAAATCAAGTTTTTATTTTTAATTTTTGCATTTTTTCTAACAAATCTTTTCGTTGTCTTTGCTTATCAAGAAATTTTTTTTGGCCAGTTTTTACCCCTTTAAAAAAACAAATTTATCATCATTTTCTACCTTCCTAAATTTTATAATATTCTACCTCAAACATTTATTAAATTTGTTGCTGTCAACAACTTTCAAATGGAATGGCATTTATAGATATTAAACTTCCAAAATCACTCTCCAAGGCATTGAATATTTCCGTGAGTTCGTCTCCTAAAAGGCAACAATTGAAAGTTTTAGAAAAATTATTGAAGAAATCGAGGTTTACCGAATTCGGGCAAAAGTATCTTTTTGACCAAATACTTTTTAGCCGGCATCTTTCCAAAAACTTCCAGCGCATTGTGCCCACTTTTGATTACGATACCATTTTTAAAGAATGGTGGCATAGAGCGCTTGAGGGGAAATCGGATGTTTGCTGGCCGGGCGTTATTAAATTTTTTGCATTAAGCAGCGGCACCAGCGAGTCTTCAAGTAAATACATCCCAATTACCAAAGAATTAATAAGATCTAATACCCTTACCAGCTTCAGGCAATTGATAAGCCTTGCTTCTTACAATAATGTTCCGAAAAAGTATGTGGGAAAAGGGTGGTTAATGCTTGGCGGTAGTACGCATTTACAAAAAAGCGCCACTTATTATGCCGGTGATCTCAGCGGTATCCAGGCCAAGAACATCCCATTTTGGTTCCAGGGAATGTATAAGCCCGGAAGGAAAATTGCAAGGGAGCAGGACTGGTCGAAAAAGCTGGAGGAGATTGTGGAGAAAGCCCCTGAATGGGATATTGCCTTTTTAGTAGGCGTGCCCGCCTGGGTACAGCTTTGCATGGAGAAAGTAATTGAGCGTTACAAACTAAAAAATATTCATGAAATATGGCCCAACCTTGCTTTCTATGTGCATGGAGGTGTAGCGCTTGAGCCTTATAAGAGAGGATTTGATAAGCTTTTGGGCAAGCCCATTACTTAT
>DATCWN010000270.1:0-3585 GCA_036566285.1 Hanamia sp. | reverse complement strand
AAATGGAAATTTGAAAGCTTTAAAGATTGTAAATCTAGAATGGAAATTTACAGAAGAAAATAAACCCGCAAAATTTGTAGAAGTGCCTGGCAGCGAAACAGAAATACCCTGCGAGCTTGCTTTATTCGCTATGGGATTTGTACATCCTCAACATGAAGGCCTATTAAACCAATTGGAGATTGAATTAGATGAGCGCGGAAACATAAAAGCATCGGAAAAGGAATTTCATACCAACATTGCTAAAATATTTACAGCGGGAGATATGCGCCGCGGACAATCCTTAGTAGTTTGGGCCATATCTGAAGGAAGAGAATGTGCCCGTAAAGTAGATGAATATCTTATGGGACATTCGTTACTGGAAACCAAAGACCAAAACATACTCCAACAAGCCTAAATTTCTTTCTTGCCTTTTTCATAAATTAACCTGCTTCATGCAGGTTTTTTTATGTTTCAACTATATTTTAGTTAAAAAGATATTATTTAATTCTCATTAGGCCAAATTGTGGAAAACTTTCTATTTGCAGTAACTTATTCATAATCAATGACATGCAATTTAAATCAATTAAATAATAAAAATAAATATCTTGAAATAATATTTAGTTTTTAATCAGAAGATATACTTTTGGTCTAAATAATTTAAGATATGAAAAAACATAATTCTTATCAGATTGCTCCTTTTTTGGTTCTAATGCTGATTGCTATCATTGCCATTTTTGTTCCTTCTGTTGCTGGCTTTATGGATGCGGGTAAATATAATTCCGCGGATATTGCGTGGGTTATTGTTGCCACTGCTCTTGTGTTTTTAATGACACCGGGTTTAGCTTTTTTTTATGGTGGAATGGTACACAGAAAAAATATTCTTTCCACCATGATCAAAAGTTTTGTGGCAACAGGAGTAGTTAGTGTTTTATGGATCACTATCGGATTTAGCCTGGCATTTGGCCATTCTATCGGAGGAATTATTGGGAATCCATTTACTTACCTTTTTTTTAAAGGAGTAAGCTCAGCGGCTCCCTGGAGTTTAGCACCCACTATTCCCTTAATGCTATTTGCACTCTTTCAAATGATGTTTGCGATTATAACGCCAAGCCTGGTTGTGGGGGCAGTGGCAGAAAGAACCCGCTTTTCTTCTTACATACTTTTTATTGTGATGTTCAGCCTTTTTGTTTATGCCCCTATTGCTCATTGGACATGGAATCCTGATGGATTCTTATTTAAATGGGGTGTTCTCGATTTTGCCGGGGGAACCGTGGTGCATATTTCTGCCGGCTGTGCCGCACTGGCAGGAGCTATAGTTTTAAAAAGAAGAAAAGTTCATTTAGATCATAAAGAAATGCCACCTTCCAATATCCCTTATGTTTTAATAGGAACCGGTTTGCTTTGGTTTGGCTGGTTTGGCTTTAATGCCGGCTCAGCATTAGCGGCAAATCCATTGGCAGTATCTGCATTTGCAACCACCAATACCGCCGCTGCTGCAGGTGGATTGGCCTGGATGTTTTTTGATATTCTAAAAGGAAAAAAGCCTTCCGTGTTAGGCTTTTGTATTGGAGCCGTAGTAGGTTTGGTGGCTATTACACCTGGTGCGGGTTATGTAGGAATCCCCCAAAGTATTTTTATAGGAACTGTAGGAGCCCTTATTTCAAATATTGCCGTTTACTATAAATCGAAATCCGTTTTAGATGATACGCTGGATGTTTTCCCATGCCATGGTGTCGGTGGTATTGTCGGAATGATACTCACCGGAGTTTTTGCCACAAAAGCAGTAAACATAGGTGGAAATGACGGGTTATTTTATGGTAATCCTTCCTTCTTTTTTACACAATTAAAAGGCTTAGGCATTGTAGTGGCCTATAGTTTTTTGGCTTCTTATGGTATTTTTAAATTCATCAATTGGGTGATGCCCTTAAGGGTAAGCCTTGAAGATGAGGAGCTCGGCTTAGATGCTTCGCAGCATAATGAAAAATATCTGCAAGGCACCTTGCTTGTGGAACATGACGGCGCTTTGAAGGAAGAAGAGAATGAAGTAGAAAACACTTTTCATTCCTGACAGCTATTTGCTCATCAACCCCCTTTTTTTAATAAATAAAATGGAAAAAAAATGCAGAAAAATCTTCTAATGGCTATGTGTGTTTTCCCGGCGTTTACTTCTGTAAAAGCGCAGGATTCCACCAAGGCGCCTTCCTTCCAGTTATCGGGTTCAGCAGATGTTTATTACAGACATGATTTTAGTAATCCGAAGTCTCTTCCTTACAATAATTTTACAAGTTTTACGAATTCGCAAAATTCTTTTGCCCTGGGAATGGCTTCTGTAAAAGCGGAGTACACTAAAGGCAAAACCGGTCTGGTGGCTGATATAGGCTTTGGGAAAAGAGCAGAGGAATTTTCTTATAATGATGCCGGCACCAGTGTAGCGCTTAAACAATTGTATGTTACTTACGCCCCCGTTCCAAAAGTAAAAGTAACCCTGGGAAGTTGGGCTACTCATATTGGTTATGAATTGGTGGATGCGTATGCAAACCGCAATTATAGTATGAGTTATTTATTTTCTTATGGCCCTTTTTTTCATACAGGACTAAAAAGTGAATTGACTTTGGGAGAAAAAAGCACGTTGATGGTGGGCGTTGTCAATCCTTCTGATTTAAAACAGGCTTCCAACCTTCCCAAAATGTTCATTGCCCAGTTGGCTTTAGGTTCTAAAGATGAAAAGCTAAAACTGTATCTAAATTACCAGGGGGGAAAATACAATGATTCCGGCAGGCTACACCAGGAAGATGTGGTAATGAATTATGCCGTTTCCCCAAAGCTTAGTCTTGGGTACAATGGCACTCTTCAAACAAGGCAGGAGTATCGTTTTGTGAAATGGAATGATGCGGAAAGCTGGTGGGGGTCTGCATTATATGTAAATCTGGACCCAAAAAGCTGGCTCGGATTTACTTTAAGAGGAGAATATTTTAATGATAAAAGAAATGTGCTCGGCTTTAATGCGGCCATTTTTGAAACTACACTTTCAGCCAATCTTAAAGTGGATAATTTAACCATTATCCCGGAGTTCCGTTTTGAAAATGCAGGTGAAAATATTTATCAAAAATCAAACGGGACATTAATAAAAAGCACCGGGAGTTTTTTATTGGCCGCCGTATATAAATTTTAGAGAAAAAAGATTTAGGGAAAAGAGCAATCTTTTTTACTTCCCTTCTTTTGAAAAACATTTACAATAGAAAAATTACCTTTTATAATCTTACCAGTGTATTTGGTACGGGGGAAGTAATTTTTCCCAGTTCCCCAGGAAGAAAAAGCTGTATCAGAGGAGTAACGATTCATAAAAGTTTTTGAATTGGAGCCTAAAAAGGTCTAAGTCGAGGTTAATAACCTCTAATTAGAGTATATTAAGGTCTAAGTCGAGTATAATAAGGTCTAAGTCGAGTATAATAAGGTCTAATTAGAGGTTATTAAGGTCTAAGTCGAGTATATTAAGGTCTAATTAGAGGTTATTAAGGTCTAATTAGAGCCTAAAAGGGTCTAATCTCTGCCAAAAGGACAGAAAAGTACCAAAATGACGCTTGCATAAATTTTTGCCCTCTGAAA
>DATCWN010000157.1:0-7160 GCA_036566285.1 Hanamia sp. | reverse complement strand
TGCGAAACTATCGGCTGGTTATTTTAATTCACAATTACGGGCTTATACCGCTGCAATAAACGATGTTGTTACCAAAATTATACACTCGTCAAAACAGGAATTGTTGTTCAGGCTCGTAGGAAAATCTTTGTTTTTGGGCTTAGTCAGAGATACTGGATAGATAAAGCATAGATAGTGTATGAATGGTGTATGAATGCTATTTCTTAGGATTAAACTCAAATAAAGAATGTGAATAAATAATTTCAACGTAAAGTTTGCAAACCAACAAAAGGCATTCTACTTTTACATTGTCTTGTCACCCCAATGCCTCTTTGAATTACCTCATACTTATTCATTTTTATTTTGTATTCTAATCCCTTGAAAAATCACACGGTGTGGATTTTATTCAACAGAAGTCTTTTTTTAATTCCGATAAATCTTCGAAACACTATTTTTTAATAGATTCATTAGCATTCCATTTCCGTAATTTTGTAATGATTCCTTGAAAAATTAAAACCAATACCTGCGAAATTCCATGTGAAGAATATGTGGCATTAATTTTATAGTAACTGTTAGAAAAATAGCAATTGCTGAAATGCCTTAAAAGCTAATCTTTAAAAACCTGGAATTATGGAAATCATTTACACCGCATACACGAGAGAAGTGAATAACCAGATTTTCTATTTTGTAAAAGAGTTCACTTTCTTTCCAGAATACGAAAACACTCCTAAAGTTTTAAATAAATATGGGATGCACTCCGATTTTTTCCGTGCATGCGATATTGCCAAAATTTATGATGAGGCCATTATCAACAATTTATTGAATCAGCTTCATATACTTCCTGAATCCGCAAAAGTGATCCCTATTCAAAATGAGAAGACCAAATCTATAACTCATTCTTTATTAAAAAATACCCATCAGGCGCTCCTGAGATTAAGGCTTGCAGGAATTAACTGATATTCCTCAATAATTAAATTATCTGAAAGAAGGAAAGTTCTGTCTAGCATCTTGCTACTTAAAACTTGCTTCCTGCTACTTGCTTATTCATTAAGTTTGCATACATGCATTCTTTCAATAAGCCAAGCCGTATTACCATTACCTGTAGCAAACGATTATCACCTTACCTGCAACAGGAAATCATTGAATTGGGATACAAAATAATAAACACGTTTGCAACAGGAATCCAGATAAACGGAACCTTAAATGATTGCGTCCGTTTAAATCTCAACCTTCGTTGCGCCAGCCAGATATTTTATTCCTTAAAATCTTTTTCCTGTAACAACCCGGATGAATTATATAAAACAGTTTCTGATATTCAATGGGAAAATATTATTGATAAGGAAGGATACTTTTCTATAACGAGCACGGTTAATAATGCCACCATTAATAACTCGCTCTTCGTAAATGTAAAAATTAAAGATGCCATTGCAGATCGTTTTCGGGATAAATTAAATGTGCGCCCCAATTCGGGATCGTCTTTGGAAAAAACCGTGATTCATTTATTTTGGAAAAATGATGAGGCAGAAATCTTTATTGATACTTCAGGAGAAACCCTATCCAAGCACGGATATAGAAAGATCCCGGGACAGGCGCCCATGCTGGAATCATTGGCTACGGCTACTTTGCTGGCTACTAATTGGGACGGTCAATCACCATTCGTAAATCCAATGTGTGGTTCAGGTACACTCGCTATTGAAGCGGCCATGTTGGCCACCAACAGGCGACCTGGTTTGTTTCGTGATAATTATGGATTCAAACACATCCTTGGTTTTGATGAAGATTTTTTTGAAAAGGAAAAACAAAAATTAATAGATCAGATAAAAGAGGTGCCCGACTTAAAAATTATTGCAACCGATATAAGTGAAGACGCCATCAACATTTCTAAAATAAATGCGGGCGCTGCGGGTGTTGCGGATTTACTGCAATTTGATGTTTGTGATTTTGAAGAAACAAGCATTCCGGAAAATGTAACAGGAATTGTTTTTTTTAATCCGGAGTATGGAGAAAGATTGGGCGATGAAATTGAGTTGGAAGAAACCTATGCAAGAGTTGGCGATTTTATGAAAAAGAAATGCAAAGGATATACCGGTTATATTTTTACAGGAAATTTTAATCTCGCAAAAAAAATCGGGCTGAAAGCAAAACGTAAAATTGAATTCTATAATGGTAAAATTGATTGCCGCTTATTGGAGTATGAATTGTATGCGGGGAGTAGAGGGTGATTGGTTGAGTGGTTAATTCGTTAAATAGTTAATTGGTTAGTTTGTAAATTAGCAACCATTCAACGATTTCCTACAAGGCATTTGTTTTAATTAGAAGGGGTACACATTCTAATTTGTTTTGAGACAAATTTTCTTTGTGGTTAATTCTCTCTTCACGGCTTATGAAAAAACTATTTTATAAAAGAAAGAAATTCATTTTTAGTTTCTTCCTTTAAAAATTTTCCTGAAAAATGAGAAGTGATGGTACTGCTATTGGTATCTTTTATTCCGCGCGATGCCACGCAAAGGTGCGCCGCATCTATTACAACAGCCACGTCTTCCGTATTTAATATTTCTTTTAAACCTTCTGCTATCTGGTTGGTAAGCCGCTCCTGCACCTGTGGTCGTTTCGCATAATATTGAACCAGCCTGTTTATTTTTGATAGCCCAATTACCTTACCATTTGAATAATAAGCCACATGCACTTTTCCAATGATGGGCACGAAATGATGTTCACAATAAGAATAAAGAGTGATGTCTTTTTCAATCAGCATTCCATGGTACTGGTATTTATTTTCAAACAAAGTAGCTGCTGGTTTGTTCTTCGGATTTAATCCGCTGAAAATTTCCTTCACATACATTTTTGCTACCCTTTTAGGTGTTCCTTTCAAACTATCATCATTTAGATCAAGCCCTAAAATGTGCATGATGCTTTCGAAATGATTAGCAATCATTTCTATCTTTTCAGTATCGTTCAGTAAAAATGCATCGCTTCGTAGCGGTGTTTCTGCAGAAAAATTTAAATGATTTTCATCTATTTCTTCTACAAGATCTTCCTCATTTTTTGCATATACTGCTAAACCGTCTTTCATTTTCTTTGTCTGTTTAATTCATTAATTTTTTCCATCACTCTTTTTACCATGCCATCACAATACACCAGGTTGAACTCGAAAATTTCCTGTGGTGAATACATTTTTTCTATCTCTGCGCGAAGCATTGTTTTTGCCCGGTTCAATCTCACTTTCACATTGCTCTCTGAAATATCTAATGACTCCGCTGTTTCAGCAACACTTAATCCATTCAACTCGCGGAGGGTAAATACCAATCGGTAATCTTCAGGTATTATGTGAATGGCATTTTCCAGTACGCGCCCGAGTTCTTTATTTGCGGTGATTTTTTCGCTGTTCATGGAAGGATGAAGCATAACATTTGATTTTGCCAGTTGTAGATCATCGGTGATTATTTCATTTTTAAAACTCAGCTTTTGTTTTCTTTGATAACAATGATTGAGCATAATTCTTGTAAACCATGTTTTGAAAGAAGAACGGTTTTCAAACTTAGCGAGACTGCAATAAGCGCTGATGTAAGTTTCCTGCATCAGGTCCTCGGTATCCTGGTGATTGTATCTGTAAACCCTTCCTATTCTGTAAAGAAACGAGTTATACCTTCTTATTAAAATTTCATACAACGCTACCTCTCCTCCAATCACCTTGTGGATAATTTCCATATCCGAATATTGTTCAAATTGCTTTTCCAACTTTTTCCGATTTTAAAAAATTGTTTAATAAACTTCTAAGGTAGTTTATTTTAAAACTATTTTACCTTTCATTGAAGGATGTATAGAGCACATATAAGCCGCGCTGTCTGTTACTACCCATTTCCATGATTTACCTACTTCAAGTGTATCGGAATAAAATGCTTTGTTTTTTTCTTCTGTAATATCATGCGCTACCAGGTCGTTATTAATCCAAACAATGGTGTCGCCCTTTTGTACACTCAACTCTGCGGGAGTGAACTGCATTTGCTTGATAACAATAGTATCAGTGGCATGAGCAGGTTTTTCATTTGCTGTTTCATTTCCTTCAGGAGAAGAACAGCCGTTTAAAAAAAACAGCGCGCACAAAATGTACGTGCTGTTTTTTAATACTTTTAATGTATTGATCATTTTGAAAATTGATTTTGAACCATTTCAGCATGTGCCAAATGTTGTTTGAATATCGGCAATGCAGTTTGCAGCAAGCTCTTTAATTCAGGGTTTGTTGCATCCACAATTAGTTTGTTTTCTACCAAATCAATGGCGGCTTTGTGATAAGCAACTTCATTATCTATGTAAGCCTTATCAAAGTCGGCGCCTGTTTTTGAATTGAGGTCTGCTTTGGTAGTAGTAGCGCCTGATAACAATGATTGTGTTACAGGATTGTCCTGAGGAGTCACTCCCAGTTTGGTTGCCAATGCTACTGCCTGATCATTTACACTTTTGTGATCTTTAGCCATAGTTGCAGCGAATTTTAAAACATCTGCATTCTTGGACTTTTCTTTTGCAATGGCAGCGTAGTCAATGTCAATCTGATCGGCAGTAACTGCTATTGAAGCGATTTCCGGATCAGTAAGCTTTTGTGGAGTAGCACTTGTTGTGTCCACAGTTGCAGGCGCAGTAACAGTTGCGGCAGAGTCCGTTGCAGCATCCTTGGAGGTATCTCCAGAGTTACAACTGTTTAATAAAAATGCACCGCACAATAAGTAAGTGCTGATTTTAAATACTTTGAATGTTTGTTTCATGTTTCTGGTTTTTATTTATTTGAGATTTTTTTGAACCATTTCAGCATGAGCTAAATGAGCTTTGAAAAGTGGAACGGCGGATTGTAGCAAACTTTTAAGTTCTGCGTTTGATGATCCGGGAATCAATACTGTTTCTACTTCATTGATGGCTGCTTTGTGATAAGCTACTTCATTGTCAACATAAGCTTTATCAAATGCTTTTCCTGATTTTGAATTAAGCAATGCCTTTGTTTTGGCAGCACCGGCAAGAAATGATTTGGTAGTAGCATTTGTTTTTGGAGTAACTTTTAATTTGGTTACCAATGCTACAGCCTGGTCAATTACAGCCTGGTGGTCTTTTGCCATTGTGGCGGCAAATTTTAAAACTTCAGCATTCTTTGATTTCTTCTGTGCAATAACTGCGTAATCAATATCTATTTGGTTCGCAGTAACAGCAACTGAGGCAATTTCAGGGTCAGTGAGTTTTTGGGTTTTTTGGGCATCAGCCGGCATAGAAAGCAAGGCCGTACTAACAACTAAGCAAAGAGTTGTTTTTGTAAGAAAGTTCAACATTTTCATTTTATTTGTTTTTATGTTGGAGTAGGGAGGGGTTAAAAAGGTTACAAAAAATTTATGTTTTTTTATTGATTAAAAGTTTAAAAGGTATAAAGATTTGAGAACTGGCTTATCAATTTTAATTGAATCAATTTGTATATTTCTACATTTTCACATTTTCACATTTTCAAATTAGCATATTACCCCTGTTAACTGTTTCCTAAATCAAACTGCTTTATGCACGCAACCATTCGTTTTTTTTAACTTGCCCGCCTAAATTTTTTTTGAATGAAAAACATTTTACTTGTTATAAATATTATTTTGATCGGCCTGGTGGGTTACTTATATTATTTGCAATTTGGAAATAATAAAAATAAAACTACAGCTACAGTAAAAACTTCTGTAGCAGATAACTTAGGTGAGAAATCTAAAGTGGCTTATATTGATTTGGATTCTTTGCAAAGCAATTATACTTACTATAAAAAAATAAAAGCAGACTTTGAACGAAAGCAAGCTTCCGCTAATAATGAAATTACTTCCATGCAAAAAAAATATCAGAATCGCGCGGTACAGTTGCAACAAAAGGCCGCTTCCATGAATCAGCAGGAACAGGAAAATGCCATGCAGGAAATAAATAAAATGCAGCAGGAACTGCAAGCCCGCAAACAAAATATAGATAATGAATTGTACAATTACAATTCAAAAATGAAAGAAGATATTTTAAGCCGCATTCAAAATTTTTTGAAAGAATATAATAAAGACGGAAAATATTCTTACATATTTTCTTACGAACCGGGGTTCATGTTTTATAAAGATTCTACGCTGAACATTACGCCTGATGTGATTGATGGGCTTAATGAATTATATTCCGAAAAGAAAAAATGATTTTGAATCCCATCTGAAATAAATATTTATCTTCAACCCCGTTTAATTCAAAAACGGGATTTTTTTATGAGTGAACATGCTACTGCTTTTAAACCCAGCCTTCGACTTTTTGATGCCACTATGATTGTAGCTGGGTCTATGATAGGCTCGGGAATTTTTATTGTAAGCACAGACATCGTAAGAAATGTGGGAAGCGCGGGATGGCTCATCATAGTGTGGATTATTACTGGGTTGATGACAGTGATGGCCGCTGTGAGTTATGGTGAAATGAGTGGCATGTTTCCAAAGGCGGGCGGGCAATATGTTTATTTAAAAGAAGCTTTTAACCCGCTCGCAGGATTCTTGTATGGATGGAGTTCGTTTACCGTTATTCAAACAGCCACCATTGCCGCAGTAGCCGTTGCTTTCAGCAGGTTTACGGCATATCTTATTCCTGAAGTAGGAGAAAATGTTATTCTTTTCACTGCTGGAAGTTTTCATATTTCTGCTGCGCAAATTTTAGCAATTGTCTTAATTATTTTTCTTACCTACACCAATACAAAAGGCATCAACGGCGGAAAAATAATACAAACCTCATTTACTACGATAAAGCTTTTATCTTTATTTGGATTAATCATTCTTGGTTTTCTTTTGGTGAAACATAGCTTCTGGAACGAGAATTGGGCAACCGGATTGCAGGCAATGCAATTAGAAAAAGCAGGTGGAAATTTTGTAAAAAATGGCAACTGGTTTCCCATCACCGGCACTGTTTTAATCGGCGCCATTGCGGCTTCTATGGTTGGCTCGCTTTTTAGCAGCGATGCATGGAACAACGTAACTTTTATTGCAGGTGAAATTAAAAACCCAAAAAGAAATATTGGCCTAAGCCTTTTTCTTGGAACGCTTATCGTTTCTATTATTTATATCACTACCAATCTGATGTATTTGAATGCATTGCCTTTGAATGAAATTGCATTTCCGGGTGGCGATCGTGTGGCGGTGGCGGCTTCTAATGCCATCTTT
>DATCWN010000127.1:0-4510 GCA_036566285.1 Hanamia sp. | reverse complement strand
ACTTTCTTTCCATCATTTGCCCTTGCCTGGAAAATGCAGGATGAGAAATTTTTAAAATCAGCAACATGGATCAATGAATTGAAACCACGTTTTGGCTATGGCGTAGTTGGAAATTCTTCAGTTAATCCTTATACAACCTCCGGGCCTCTAAGCAGAAATCCTTACGTTTATGGATCATCAGCAGCTATCGGCTATCTGCCGCAATTAGTGCAAAACTCTTTGCTTGGCTGGGAAAAAACAGCTTCCACCAATTTTGGCCTTGATTTCAGAATATTAAACAACCGGGTTTCTGGAACCATTGAAGTATATCAACAAAATACGTCTGATTTAATCATGACTAAATCACTCCCTGCAGTGTCAGGATATGTTCAAAAAATAGAGAACGTGGGTAAAACACGAAATAAAGGAGTTGAAATTACTTTATCCACAGTAAATGTTCAAACCCAGAATTTTACATGGAACATGGATATTAACTGGTCGAAAAATAAAGAAGAAATAGTTGAATTAATTAATGGAAAGGAGGATATGCTGTCAGATCGTTGGTTTATTGGACAACCCATCCAGGTTTTTTATCAATCTAACAACGACGGCATCTGGGGGGCATCTAAAACTGATCTCGAAGAAATAGCCAAGTTTAAAGCAAATGGTTACAATTTTTATCCGGGAACTATAAAGGTGGTAGATCAAAATGGTGATTATAAAATTGACGCTTCGGATATGATAATCAGAGGTACTCCAAATCCTACCTGGACGGGTGGTATTACCAATACTTTTACCTATAAGAACTGGTCACTGAATTCATTTATATATTTCAGATGGGGCCAAACTTATTTTGGAGGTTATCCCAATTCTTATGGAGGTATAAATCCTAATGGACGTGTAGAAAATGATGTGTGGTCCTGGAACAATCCGGGCGGCAGATGGCCAATGCCCAATTCGGGAAGTGTAACTAATACTACCGCTGCCATGCAGTATAATGATGGTTCATTTGGTGTGGTTAGAAATGTTTCACTTTCCTATACAGTTGCCAGAAAGGTATTGCAAAAAATGAAATTGAATAACCTGGTTTTAAATGTCCAGGTTCTTAATCCCTGGATGTTTGGCCCCGGCGTGGTGAAATGGGGAATTAATCCGGAAGATAACACCAATTGGAATGTAGCCTCTTCCAACACAAATCCTTTAGGCGGTACGAATAACAACACGATTCTTCCTCAAAGTTTTGTCTTTGGATTGAGAGCCGGATTCTAAAACATTTCATTTAAACCACCATTTTATAATTCATTCTCTAAAATTATTTTATGAAGAAAAATATTAAGAAATATATATACTTACTTCCCTTTTTATTGGTAATTTCTACCTTTTCCTGTAAAAAGTTTTTGACGGAAAAACAAGTTTCCAATCTCACACAGGATTACTATAATAATGAAAGTGGACTTAACTCCCTCATCAATGGACTTTATGTATATGCCCGGGTAAAGCATGAATGGGATGGCAACGGAGCTAAACTTATTGATCCGGAAACAGATGCTTATATGAGTACCAATTTAGCTCTGTCGGAAATGAATAGCAGCGCTTATGGTTCTGATGTAAGCACCATTGCCAGTAACGTCAATAATTATATTGGCGCTGCCAATTCCAGTTTTGCTCCTATGGGAGCTTATCCACATATTAATAATTGCAACATCGCATTGGACATCATTGACAATATAAAACCCGGCAAGTTTGGTGCAGATGAGGCCTTCAGAAAAGCCAGACGGGCAGAAATTTTATTCTTACGTTCGTGGGCATATTACCTTATATCCAACCAACTTGGCGATGTTCCCTTGTTGCTTACTCCAAAGCGGGAAGACAATGGCGTTTATTATTATCCAAAAGCAAAACTGGAAGATGTGTATAAGCAGATTATTGGGGACATGCGATACGCTTACGAAAATCTTCCAACAACAGCTTCAGACCGTGGAAGGGTAACAAAGTGGGCTGCCGGACATTTCTTAGCTAAACTTTATTTAAACAGGGCGCAGGCCGCCGGATTTAATAATAATAGCGATCCGGATCTTGCCATGCTTTATAAAGGAAATGTCGCTACTGATCTTGATTCTGTAATAACCATTGCTTCTGAGGTAATTAATGGTAATGGCGGGCCTGCCGGCCTTGCATCAGATTATGCTTCATTGTCCGATCCAAAAAATGAAAATAATCCTTCCAAAGAAATATTATGGTCTGCTCAGTTTGATATCAACACTTCTATGAATGGCCGATTTGGAGGGAATAGGTCTGTTAATTATCATGTAGGCGATTATACCAATCAGACTGGTGTTTCCCGGGCTATGGCATACGGGCGTCCATTTGGTACTTATAAACCCACTGATTGGGGCTATGATAACTTTCGTGATAAAGTAAATGATTCCAGATATTATAAAACTTTTCAGTATGAGTATATAAGTAATATGCCCATAACCACCAGTTCCTCTTTTACCTGGAGTACTGATGCCGCAGCATGGTGGAACGCGAATAAGCCTGCAAGTGAACCCACCGTTAAAGCAAAGGATAAAAGAATTTTAAACGGTCAGCGGGCTATTATTTACCTTGAAAACCAGAAAGAGGAAGCTTTGGATTCTGCAATGGTAATGAGCATGCCCTTCCAGTTCGTGGTACGTTGGATTAAATCTGCTACTACGGGTAAGTTTTATTACCGGCTCTTCCCAGTTGATCAGTCCAATATGGGGCTTGCTACAGGAAGGACAGCGCCTTATCTTTCGTCCAGGAAATATGTAGATCCTTCAAGAGGTGGAAGTACTGATGAAAGCAACTTCAATAGTGAAGCCGGTACCCGTGATGCCATTTTAATGCGTTTGGCGGAAACTTATTTAATAAGGGCGGAAGCTTATGGGCGTAAAGGTATGTATGGCCTGGCGGTGAACGATATAAATGTTTTGCGCCAACGGGCAGCATATAAATCTGGTGAAAGCCGACCCAATGTGTTGGTGCAATGGGAGCCGAAGGCATCTACACTTACTGATCCTGAAAAAATAGCTCCTTACCCTGCAATCAATAGTTATAGCAAAATTACGGTAACAGAAAATGTTTTTACACCGGGTACTCCTGAAGAGATAGCGGAAGGATATATACCTACTGTGTCCACAAAAGAAAACATGTTTATTCATTTTATTTATAACGAAAAGGCGAGGGAATTTTTATCAGAAGGAATTGGTTGGGAAGATTTGCATAATGCTGGCATTCTCTATGATCGGGTAGTGTATTCAAACCAAATGGCTTCTCCTTTAAGGGGGCTTTGGCCAGTGGCATCCAACACTGCCAGTGGCAATGGCCAGGATGGAAATGGTAAGGGCCTGATGAAAAAAGAATACACTTTTCGCCCCTGGCCAAATGCTTTTCTTTCACAACTTACAGATGAAAGTGGAAAACCACTTGATGCTGCTGCACAAAGCGCTTATCAGAATCCCGGATATAAATAAAACTAAGAATCCACTTTTGGTATAGCTGTATGATCGAATTATATCTTAATTAAGATACTTACTCATTTGTATGTTGAGCCTTAGTTAGAATAGGTTAAATAAAGTAAAGACTGTTTTTGCTAAAATGAAAGCGCTCTAAAACAGATGCTTCATTATTATGGATTATTACATTGAAAAAACTGGGTGCCTGAACCAACTTTTTATTATGAACGTAAGAAAAAATCTTATAACTGCCGCAATAACTTTATGTGTTTTTTTTATTCTGTCGCCATCTTATTCCCAAATCGGCAAACGTTTCCCATCCGAGCGTAAAGTAGTAAAAGACCCTGTAACGGGTACCATGCTTACGTTTCTTACGAGTACGCCTTCAGGTGATTCAAAGATTTATCAAACACACAACCAGTGGACTTCCGATGCACAGTGGCTTATCTTCCGGTCGGGCCGTGTACGTGGTGAGGCTATGGCGGTGAATGAAAAAACCGGGGAAATGGTGCAGGTTACTGAGGGCGGCTACACGGGTATGCTCAATGTAGGCAGAAAATCTATGAAGCTGTATTTCATGCGGAATATTCGGGACAACTCCCCACAAGGTGAGAGGAATGATTCTTTACGTCGGCAGAGGGGCACAGGTCAGGTGCAGATTATAGAAGTGGATCTTGCTAAACTTTTTGCTGATAGCAAAGCGGGTACTTTGAAACCAGCAAATGTTTATCAGCGGGTCTGTGGCACCCCACCTGCTGAACTAGGCGCTGGTGGCGATATGGCGCTCGATGCTGACGAGGATTGGGTTTATTTTCGTGTGGGGCGTACGGAAGCAGCCAAACATCTTGCAGCAGATGTTAAGATTGAAAGTAGTTTTGGCCCACGTAACATGGGTGCGGGCCCGTCCGGCCTGGCCGGAATGAATGTGAAAACCGGAGAAATTAGATATATTATTTCGGTGCCCTTCCAGGTGGGGCATATTCAAACCAACCCATGGGTTCCCGGGGAAATTGTTTTCTGTTGGGAAACGGGCGGCAAGTCGCCCCAGCGTA
>DATCWN010000087.1:0-2550 GCA_036566285.1 Hanamia sp. | reverse complement strand
TGAGCATCAAACACCTTGGCGTAACCATCGAACACCTTGGGGTGAACATCAAACCTCCTGGCGTGAACATCGGGGGCCTGGCGACAAATAATCAGACCTTTATATGCAATCATCAATGAAGAAATAATAAAAATAAAAGTGGCCGTCCTTTTGAGACAGCCACTTCATTTATTATTTTATAAAAAAAATTATCTCCTTTGAACCAACGCCTCTTCACCTATGATGCGGTCAATCACTTTTACCGTTTCATCTATATAAATATCGCTTCCGATGGTTTTAAAGAATTGCTTTTGCGCTTTGATCTTTGCAGTGTCGGTGCCAATCTGCAAGGAATCTTTCGCAATAGTTTTTACAGCAAGCCCGGATGATAATTTCGAATATTGCTCCAGCTTTTTGGAAGCTTCTTTAATTTTTGCCTGCATGGCTTTGTACTCAACAATATTCAGGGGAACTTCTTCATTCCTGTACTTATCCAGCAAGCTTACGATTTCCCTGATCCCTTTAAAATTCAGGTTTTGATTTACCTGGTTCTTTGACTGCGAAACGATTGAGGAAAAGCTGTACCCCGGATCCCAGAGTGTATAACTGGCTTTAGGGATTTCATCCCAGCCCAATGCATCCGGATTGTCTTTTTCGCGGAACTTGGCATTCTCAAACCTGTCGGGAATAATGATATCAGGAACCACGCCATGCAATTGGGTGGCGCCGCCATTGATGCGATAGAATTTCCTGAAAGTAAGCTTGATATCGCCAAGGCCTTCGGAAGGGCGGTTGAACAATGCATTTTCAGCCTGCGGGTCTAATGAAATACTTCTTTGAACCGTACCTTTTCCGTAAGTGGAACTGCTTCCTATAACGATGCCTCTTTGATAATCCTGGATGGCTGCGGCAAAAATCTCTGAGGCCGAAGCGCTCAGTTCATCCACCATCACAGCGAGTGGCCCTGTGTATAGAACCTGTTTGTCCCTGTCGTTTAGAATGCTTGCTTTTTCATCACGGCCTTTCACCTGCACCACTGGGCCGTCTTTAATAAAAAGCCCTACCATGTCCACTACATCCGTTAAAGAACCTCCCCCATTTCCACGTAAGTCAATTACAATTCCGTCCACGTGCTCTGCTTTCAATTTCTCCACTTCTATGGCCACATCCGTTGCGGATCTTCTTGCATTCGGGTCATTGAAATCTGCATAAAATTCCGGTAAATAAATATAGCCAATCTTATGTACCCCGTTGATAATGGCGCTTCTGGCATACGTGTCTTCCAATGATATTTTATCTCTTAATAGTGAAACTACTTTAATACTGCCATCCACTTTTTTCAGTGTGAGCCTTACTTCGGAGCCTCTCTTTTCGCCTCTTATCAGTTTAACGGCATCGGTTAAAATGTATCCTGTAACGTCCACCGGAATGGCAGCCCCTTCGCCCACTTTTATGATCTCATCTTCCGGTTGAATCTCCCCCGATTTCCATGCGGGCATACCGGTAATAAGACTCGCCACTTTTATTTTTCCATCTTCATCTTTCAACTGAGCGCCTATGCCATAGAAAGTGCCGCTCAGCATTTCATCAAAACTTCTTTTGTCAATAGGTGCCATATAAGTAGTATGAGGATCCATGGTACTTGTAATGGCGTTTACAAAAGTGCTGAACATGTCATCCGTAGTGTTGTGATTTTTCAGGGTTTCAAAATAGCGATCCATCTGGCGCGATACAATTTTTATGGCCTCGCGCTGTAGTGTGGAATCAGCTTTGTATGCGGAATCCTTTTTATTTCTTTCTCTTTCATCCTGCAAATCCACAAACCTTCCTAACACAAGATATTTAATGCGCTTGCGCGAATAATCGTACCTGTCTGCTTCCGAAGCCGGGTAGGTTCTTTTATCTCCATCGGTTTGTAAAGATTCATTTTTGGTGAAATCAAAAGGCTTGGTAAGAACCTCTTTATAAATTTTTGAAATTTCGTCTGTGCGTAACAGATAGGTATTGCTGATGGTGTAAAAGGATTCAATGGGAGCGCCATGAATTTCATCATCAATCGTATTCCCATATTTCTTAAACGCATCAATATCTTTTTGTAAAAAAATGTATTTATCAGGATCAAGGCTTTCCTGGAATTTGGTAAGCACTTCCTGTGAAAATTTATCATCAATTTTTTTAGGGCTGTAATGTCCTTGTTCCAGAACAATGCCTACATTCCTGAGTATTCGCTGGTATTTCGCTTTGGGGTCGTCATTTTTTTTATCACTGTTTCCCATTACGCCGTACGCGATAAATAGACCTCCGAGTATAAGAATAAGAAGTACAGGAATAAATTTCTTGCTCATAATAAAACTGATTATTGGGTTCATAAGTAAAAGTAACTGAAAATTAAATTTTACTAAAAGTATGAGTTTGAATTAACAAAGGTTTTAATAATAATGTGAAAATCGGGAAAATTAGCAAATGTGAAAATGTGAAAATGCGAAAAGAAAATGTTTCGGTTCAGTTTTGACAAAAATTAGTTTTGAATCTTTGGACAACACTGAAGAACAGTATCACACACGCAAATAA
>DATCWN010000284.1:0-2872 GCA_036566285.1 Hanamia sp. | reverse complement strand
ACCGATTTGAATGATTCGCGCACCATTGTTTCCAAATTAAAAAGAGGATACGAATCACGTTATCAACAGGCGGAGCTTGTGAGCCAAAAAATAAAGGAAAGCCCTTACCCTTCGCTTATTTGTGGAGATTTTAATGACGTTCCCAATTCAAGTACTTATTTCAAAATAAAAGATAATTATCAGGATGCCTTTCTTAAAAAGGGTTCATTTCTTGGCCGCACTTTTCGTTTCATTTCACCCACTTTGCGGATTGATTATATTTTAGCTGATAAGAGATTTAAAGTAAATCAGTTTCAAACAATTCATGTTCCTTATTCGGATCACTACCCTGTTGAAACTGATTTACAATATTAAAAATAACCTGCCGGCGTACTTATTTTATTGATTAAGCTTTTTCTTTTTTGCGTTGCAAAATAGTTTGAAGAGTAAGCACCGCGCTCATAATGGCTTCTTCAAATGTTACGGCATTCTTCTTTACAAAATCATCATTGCCCGGAACAATCAATCTTATTTCACAAATCTTGTTATCAGGGTTTTTCCCTTCTTCCAATGTTAAGGTTACTTCAGCGCTGATGATCTTATCATCGTAGCGGGATAACTTACTCACCTTATCTTCCACAAAATTTTTAAGTTCTTCTCTGGCTGTAAATTTCAATGATTGCAAATTGATTTTCATAATTGATCTTAATTTGATGTGGGTTGAAGGTACTAAGAAACGGATCATTAATTGCCATCTAAAAGATTATAAAAAGATAAAATTATTCGCAGGTAATTATTAAAAGTTATTAGGAAGAAAGGTTAAATAATTACCAACAAAATTAACCGCTGGCAAAAGGCAATTTTGAAATAAGTAAATTTGAAACTGAAAATATATGAACTTACTATGAGTAACCAAATACTGAAAATGCACAAGTGGGCAATGATATTAATTGCCATTCAGTTTGTTTTCATTAATGCAAATGCACAATACAAAACTTATAAGCTTTCTATAAAAGGAGATACTATCAATGCGATTGATAATAAGGATTTGAAACAAGGGAAATGGGTATTGCATGTTGACCCACTCCGCGGCGAACCGGGCTATGAAGAAGAAGGGATTTTTATAAATGATAAAAAAGAAGGTCCGTGGAGGAGGTATAATCTCACCGGCGATTTTCTTTCTGTTGAAAATTATAAGTTTGGCGGAAAGGATGGACTGTCACAATATTTTTCGCCTTACGGTGATTTGCTAAGAGAAGAAAACTGGCGTGCCTACAACCCCGATGCTCCCTACGATACCATACCGGTTTATGGCACTGATAACAACCAGATCATTAGTTATAAAATTGTAAAAGCTGAACAATACAGCGTAAAGAATGGCGATTGGACGTATTACGATCCTTCCACCGGCAGAATTATTAAAACAGAAAAGTATGACCGCGGGCATTTGCTCCAGGGGCCTAAAAGCAATGAAGTTGCAACAGAGGAGCCGATGAAAAAAATTAAACCTAAAGAAGTACTGGAATATGAAAAAAAGAATAGCGGTAAAAAGAAAATAAGAGTAAGAGATGGGCAAACCGGAAATTAAAAAACACGTTCATTCTAATCAAACCTCATTAGAATTTGCTTCAACCATTGTTTATTTAATCCTATCCTGAACGGCGTTCCACTGACGGTATTAATAAAAATAAAAAGAGGCCGTCCATTGAAGACAGCCCCTAATTCTTTTTCGGTTTTTCAAATAATTAATTAAACAGCAGAATAGATTACATCTTAGCTGATTCATAAAGAAACTGGAACCTTCATCAATCATAGAAATTGGAAATCTATATTGTCGTCTTTTATAGGCTAAAATGATGCCAAAAATAAAATATTACGCAACGGCTTTAACATCACTTGTTTAAATAAAACTTATTTTTTATATTAAAAAGAACGATTCTTTATTTATCGCTCTTCTAATTATTATTAGCAGCCCAACCTCTTTATATCATTCCGCCTTGATTACTTTATTTCTTTCTGCATAGGATTTCCACCTGTACTTTGTCCACGCGCTCTTTGCGTTGCTTTATAAATCTCAAATTTGGTAGGTATTTCTTTTACAGGCCAGTAATTATTGCTTTCATCAATATCCGCAGTTTCTCTCATGGGGTCAAGTTTGATGCTGCTCACTTCCTTGTTTTTGAAAAACACTTTTACTAATTTATTTTCATCTTTTCTCCATACCTGTGCAGGTATTTTCTCTACCTCTTTAGTGCCGTCTTTAAAAGTCCATTCCAAAATGATGGGCATTACCAAACCACCTTTATTGGTGAAATAAATTTCATAAAAATTTTTATCTTTTGCCAAAGAAGCCTTGCTGTCATAGCCCAAAGTATCAGCGAATAAAACCAATGAGGCCACTGAAGAAGATGTATCCACCTTTACCAAACCACGATCATATTTCCAATAAAAATCCCTGAGCGTAGTATCCGCATCCACTTCAAAAATAATTTTCTTATCCTCCCTGTTTCTCACTTTGGTAATATCTTCAAAAGAATCTACCATTGGACTGGCAACCGTTTGACGTTGTGTAACTGTTTTTGTTTCCGGATTATTTTTGAGATCTACTTTATAAGTTTTTACCGAATCTATCGAAATATCACATGGGTCAATTCCATAAAACCAACCCCGCCAATACCAGTCCAGGTCTTCTGCGCTCGCGTCTTCCATAGTCCTGAAAAAGTCAGCAGGTGTAGGATGTTTGAATGCCCAGCGCCTTGCGTATTCTTTAAATGAATAATCAAATAACTCGCGGCCCATGATGGTTTCGCGCAAAACGTTTAATGCTGTTGCTGGCTTTGCATAAGCATTTGGGCCAAACTGAATAATGTTTTCACTGTTGGTCATTATGGGC
>DATCWN010000499.1:0-7184 GCA_036566285.1 Hanamia sp. | reverse complement strand
AACATAACTACCGATCCGGTAAACGGAATTACTTTCTCCAAAACAGGCACCTTCAGCAGCACCGGCGTACAGAGTATCACATTGACTGCAAACGGCACACCTGCTTTCTCCGGCGAACAGGCGTTTACCCTGCATTACGGGAACAGTCAATGCTCCTTTAAAGTCACTTTCCTGCCGGGCGCGGCGCCATCCAATGACTATTACCCGCTTACCGCTCCCAACGATTGGTATTATGGCAAAATAGGAGCCCCCGTTGAGGATTCATTTATGTACAAGGTACTCCCCGACACAAAAGTTATCGGCGGAAATACGTACAGTGTTTTAGGCGAGTACAATGTAGCTACCACGCAGTTCATGGACACAGCCTTTCTTCTGAGAAAGAATGCGGGTAATTATTATTCTTATATGAATTTTTCAGAATTTTTTCCTTTTGAACAACCCTTATCTGCAGAAATTATTCTTCTAAAAGACAACGTGGCAGAAGGAGCTTCATGGCAGAGCCCAACGATTACAGGAACTATGGGCGGCGTTCCTGTATCCGTGTATTTTAAATTTACAATTTTAGAAAAGGCAGTTCCGGCAACGATCGGGAGGTTTAATTTTGATGATGTCATTAAAGTAAAAATGGATTACTATATGGGCTCAGTTCTAATAGGCTCAGCAGAAAATTGGTATGCTAAAAATGTAGGGTTGATTTATGTTAACGATGGGGCAAGTACCGTCCAGATAGGCGATTATCATATCTATTAGAAGGGATGGTTGAATGGTTCCGACCTATCGGTCTGATTGCTATGGATAAAAAAGCTGTTCTTTTGGAACAGCCTTTTTTAACAAAAACTACAAATTATGAGAAATAAACAGAGATAAATAATATCTTTTAATTGATTTTAATTGACCTTATACAATTTATTTACGTGATAAAAGTGCTTTGTGAGTATGATACAAAAAGGATAACCTATAAACTTGTATTTTATTACAAATAACTACTTTAAAATCAGTTTCTCTTATAGCGAATCATTCATATCCTAATTTCACATTAGCACATCAGCTAATTGGCACATTACCACATTTTCGTATTTTCACATTTTCACATTCTCAGTTTTGCCTAATGCTGCTAAGTAAATATTCTTTTATCTTCTCAATTTTTGCATTCTTATCTTACAATGCTTTTGCTCAATACGATGCGCCATTATATACCTCCTATACCACTATTGCCGCGCGGGCCAAATTGCACGACCGCATTGTAAAAAATACCATCACCAAAAATTTATCAACGCCTCTCAATGATTCCACCGAAGAGAAATGGCAGGAAGCCTTTGAAGCCATGGAAGTGTTTGATTTTAAAACGCCTTTTACTGAGCAAAAAGTTAGAACTGCTTTTGACAGCGCGGCTATAAGAAGCCTGTCATTTCAAAGAGCTTTGTTGGAAGTCGCTTATACTATTTATCCCGGCCATTTTCTTTTACAAACACAATCATTACTGGACAAAACTTTCGATCCTAAAATTTTTGCGATGTGTTCTGAATATCTTTTGCAACAGAAAAAAGATGGGGTTTTAAAAAATAATATTTCCAAAAAGCTGTTTGAAAAATTTGGCGACAGCGCTTATGTTCATCCCATCCTACACATGTTACTCAGCAGGCTGGAAGCTCCAAAACCCAATGCTGCTGTTTCTACCAAAAAAGTGGTAAGCGAAATTTTAAAGAAAGATTTTCTCCCCGGTCAGATTGTAATGTATAGTTTTCAAAGAAAGAACCGCGATTATGCAGGAATGGTTTTGATAAGAAATGCATACGGTAATTTCATAACTGATTCACTCGGAAATTATTTTCATATCCCGCAATTGGCGCGCAGCATCAGCAATCTTCCCGGGTATCTTTCCAATGGAAATACGCCACAGGGAATTTATAAAATGTACGGTTTTGAAATTTCGATGAGCAGTTTTATTGGCCCCACTGCCAATGTGCAAATGGGTATGCCGGTGGAAATAAGCCTGAAAAAATTTCTGGACGACAGCACCATTACAGATTCGGTTTGGACGATTGATTATTATAAAAAAATACTTCCAAAAAAACTCCAGGATTATGCTCCATTGTACGAGTCTTTTTACGCGGGGCTTGCAGGCCGTTCCGAAATTATTGCACACGGTACTACCCTTGACCCAAAGCTTTACAGCAACAAGCCCTATTATCCATTAACGCCTACGCAAGGATGTTTATGTACTAAAGAAATATGGAATGGAAGAAGGCTGGAAAGTGATCAGCAAAAATTAGTGAACGGACTGCTGAATGCCGGTGGCGCCAAGGGCTACGTAGTGGTTTTAGAACTTGACGATAAACCCGAACCGGTAACGATTAATGACCTGTTACCGTATTTGCGCTGATAAAGGTTGGCTCCTTTCGGAGAGGTACGATGTTTGATGTAGGATGCTTTATGTTTGTTTGATGTATGACGTACCTTGTTCGATGCTGATGTCATTCCTAACTTAATAATTTTTTATTTTTTTATTCCTTATTTTCTATTTTTTATTTCTTATTTCTTATTCTCAATTCACAAAATGTCTCCCCTTGCAGAAAGGCTTCGGCCACAAACTTTAAACGAACTCATAGGCCAGGAACACCTCACGGGCAAAGGAAGTATTTTGCGCATTTCTCTGGAGAATCATAAAATACCTTCGATGATTTTATGGGGGCCGCCGGGCGTGGGCAAAACTACCATTGCCAATATCATTGCCAACACTTTGCAAGTTCCGTTTTATACATTGAGCGCCATTTCCTCCGGTGTAAAAGAGGTAAGAGAAGTAATTGAAAAAGCAAAGCATGAGCAAAACACCATTTTGTTTATTGATGAAATTCATCGTTTCAATAAAGGCCAGCAGGATGCGTTGTTAGGTGCGGTGGAAAAAGGAATTATAACATTAATTGGCGCCACCACAGAGAATCCTTCCTTCGAAGTGAACAGCGCTTTGCTAAGCAGATGCCAGGTTTATATTTTAAAACCACTTGATAAAAAAGGGCTTACTGAATTGTTGCACCATGCGATAAAAGAAGACAAATTTTTTTCCAAAAAGAATATTGAATTAAAAGAAACGGAAGCGTTGATTAATTTATCGGGCGGCGATGCAAGGCGGTTGCTGAATCTTTTGGAATTGGTTGTTAATCATCAGCTTTCGGAAAATGTAACCGTAACCGATGAGTTGGTAATGAATGCGGCACAACAAAAAACTGCTCTTTATGATAAAAAAGGCGAGCAGCATTACGACATCATTTCAGCATTTATAAAATCAATGCGAGGCAGCGATCCAAACGCAGCAGTGTATTGGCTGGCTCGTATGATAGAAGGTGGCGAAGATGTAAAGTTCATTGCCCGCCGCATGGTAATTTTTGCCAGTGAAGATATAGGGAATGCCAATCCAACTGCTTTGGTTTTAGCCACCAATACCTTCCAGGCAGTGAATGTAATTGGCTACCCGGAATCAAGAATTATTTTATCACAATGCGTTACTTACCTGGCGTCTTCACCCAAAAGCAATGCTGCCGTGGAAGCTATTGGCAAGGCTCAAATGCTGGTAACACAACATGGCGATTTGCCGGTGCCGCTTGCTATAAGAAATGCGCCCACAAAGCTGATGAAGCAATTGGATTATGGTAAAAATTATAAGTACGCCCACAACTTTGAAAACAACTTTGCAATGATGGAATTTCTTCCTGATGCCATAAAGAATACGCTCATTTATAATCCCGGGAAAAATGCAAGGGAAGAAGAGCTGAGAAAATTTTTGAAAGAAAGGTGGAAAGAAAAGTATGGATATTAAATTGTCTCAAGGACAAAACCAAGAAGGTTTCTTTGAGAAATGTAAAGCATGGAAAGTCTGCAAAAAACTTCTTGGTTTATCAAAATGATGGGTTGAAGAAATCATTATCTTCGCCGCCATGTATCAATTACTTCGTAAGATTTTATTCTTTTTTGATGCGGAAGAAGTCCATTATTTTTCCATGAACACGCTGATGTTTCTTTGTAAGTTTTCTTTTATAAAAAAAATTATAAAAAGAAAATTTACTCCCGGTAAAAACAATCTTTCCAAAAATTTATTCGGACTTACATTTTCAAACCCGGTAGGGCTTGCAGCCGGTTTTGATAAGAATGCAAAATATCTCGAAGCCCTTGAAACTTTAGGCTTTGGTTTTGTAGAAATAGGAACTGTTACCCCCTTGCCCCAGGATGGAAATCCCAAACCCAGGTTATTTCGGCTGCCAAAAGATAAGGCCATCATTAACCGCATGGGATTTAATAACGATGGCGTAAAAGCGGCTGCGGATAGAATTAGAAAATTCAGAAAAGATAAAATTCTGACATCGAACATCGAACATCATACATCCAACATAATCATTGGTGGCAACATTGGTAAAAATAAAGTAACACCCAACGAAAGTGCCTGGAAAGATTATGAGATTTGCTTTAATGAATTGCACGATGTGGTAGATTATTTTGTTGTAAATGTGAGTTCGCCCAACACTCCCGGGCTTAGAGATTTACAACAAAAAGATTCTTTGAGAGAAATACTTACACACCTTCAGCAAATCAATAACACGAAAGAAATCCAAAGGCCATTGCTTTTAAAAATTTCACCGGATCTTCCGCAAAACGAATTGGATGATATCATTGATCTCGCTCTGGAAATTAAATTAGATGGACTGGTGGCAGCCAATACTACTATTAGTCGTAAAAATTTAATTACTCCACAAGGAAGAATAAATTCCATAGGCGCCGGTGGCCTGAGCGGTAAACCTTTGAATGAAAAATCCAACAGGATCACCCATCATATTTATCTCAAAACAAAAGGCGCTATACCTATTATCAGCAGTGGAGGCATTTTCACTTCCTTTGATGCCAAAGAAAAATTCGAACGCGGTGCAAGCCTGGTGCAGGTATGGACAGGTTTTATTTATGAAGGCCCGGGAATTGTGAAAAAGATTTGTAAAGGATTGGAAAGGTGAATGGACAATGGTCAATCGTGATTCCAATCATTGGCAAAACATTGTACATCTTATAGTACATCTCCGAAGAAGTCCTTTGGACAAACATTTTCAAACATCATTTCCTTCTGGCAACTGCGGCCCATCCAATTGTACTACTCTTTTATTTTGCCTTTTTATCATAAGCATATTCAGCACTTCCACAACAAATGAAAATGCCATTCCGAAGTAAATATAATTTTTCAGATGAAGGTCTTCCACTTTTTCAGAAGCCCATCCTTCTATCACAAGGCTCAATCCAATCATCACTAAAAATGAAAGCGCCAGCATTTTAAAAGTAGGATGTTTTTGAATAAAAGCAGCAATGATATGGCTGAAAGAAAACATCAGAATCATCGCAAGGATAACTGCTGCAATCATTATTTCCACATGCTTTGCCGTGCCACCGGCAGTAATGACGCTGTCAAAAGAAAAGACCATATCTATCAAAACGATCTGGAAAATAGCCTGGCTGAAAGTAAACTGCTTACCATCTTTTCTGGGAATATTCGGGTCTTCACCTTCCAGCTTCTGGTGAATTTCATGTACCGATTTATAAATAAGAAAAATACCGCCCCCCAGCATTACCAGGCTCGCCAGGTCAAACCCTTTATCATAAATAGTAAATATCGCTTTCCCTTTTTGTGCCAACAACCAGCCAAGGCCCAACAATAAAATACTTCGAACCACAGACCCCAGCACTACCCAAAACAGTCGCGCCTTCCTATGCAATTTTTTTGGTAATCTATTAATGATAATGCTTACAAAAATTACATTATCAACTCCCAAAATAATTTCAAGGATTACTAAAATAAAAAAACTGATGATGCTATCGCTGGTAAATAAATGACTCATTGAAATGATGAATAGTGATGAATTTAAAAGGAACTCATGCACAAACATAAACATTCCTCAAAAAAAATTCTTTCTTTAAAAGGTAAAATGCCCGGCTAAAAGATTTGTAAATTGCGCAGGTTTTATTTGATCCGGGATCCGGAATCCATTCACCATTTTAAAAAGAAGTTACTAATGAATATAGGAATCGTTTGCTATCCCACATTTGGCGGAAGCGGTGTGTTGGCTACAGAATTAGGAAAAGCGCTCGCCGAAAAAGGGCACAACATCCATTTTATCACCTATCAACAGCCTGTAAGATTAGGCGGTTTTCATGCCAACATTTTTTATCATGAAGTAAGCGTGCCCACGTATCCTTTATTCGATTATCCACCTTATGAAACTGCGCTGGCAAGCACTATGGTGGATGTGATCACTAATAATAACTTAGATCTTCTTCATGTTCATTATGCGATTCCACATGCTTCCGCGGCGTATATGGCAAGACAAATATTGCTTAAAGAAGGAATGGACATTCCGGTAATAACCACTTTGCATGGAACGGATATTACCCTCGTTGGAAGAGATAAAACTTACTCGCCGGTGGTTACTTTTTCAATGAATGAAAGTGCAGCGCTTACCGCAGTTTCAAAAAACCTGCGCGATGAAACTTATAAGAATTTCAAAATAGAAAAGGAAATAGAAGTGATCTATAATTTTGTAGACGCCAAACGTTTCAACAAAAAACCGATCACACCTTTTAAGCAGGTAATTGCGCCAAATAATGAAAGAATATTATTACATGCTTCCAATTTCAGAAAAGTAAAAAGAGTGGATGATGTGGTAAGGGTTTTTGAAAAAGTGAATAAAGTAATTCCTTCAAAATTATTGTTTGTAGGCGATGGCCCGGAGCGTTCTTTTATTGAAGGGCTTTCCCGCAAAAGTGAGGCTCATGCGGATATCAGGTTTCTCGGGAGGCAGGAAGAAATGGAAGATATACTCGCCATTTCAGACCTGTTCATTTTACCAAGCGAATATGAAAGCTTTGGCCTTGTAGCACTGGAAGCCATGGCAGCAGAGGTACCTGTAATTTCCACCAATGTAGGCGGATTGCCCGAAATTAATATTGAAGGCGTTACCGGATTCCTTAGTAATATAGGCGATGTAGAGGATATGAGTAAAAACATTATCAAAGTACTTTCCGATGGATCTGGCTTTGAAGCCATGAAAAAAAATGCACATGCCCAGGCTCAGAAGTTTGATATTGATAATATTGTACCCGAATATGAACTGTTGTATGAAAAAGTTTTGAGAGAGAAAGGGAAGAAATGAGAA
>DATCWN010000020.1:0-2365 GCA_036566285.1 Hanamia sp. | reverse complement strand
CCGCGTGAAGTTTTACAAATTGGTAAAGGATTAAAACTGGTGGCACAAGTAAAAGAATTGTGTGGTATTTCTTCCAACGAATATTCAAAAAGATTGGGCGATTCTTTGAATCCCTGTAAATACATTGCCGATAAAATTTTTAAAGAAATAATAGAAAACCCGCCCATAGCTGCTTCCAAAGGAAATATTATTGCCAAAGGTGTTAATGAAGAATTAGATGAATTAAAAAACATTGTTACTAACGGTAAGGAACACTTGTTGAAATTGCAACAAAAAGAAACGGAAGCTACAGGAATATCGTCTTTGAAAATCGGATTCAATAATGTTTTTGGCTATTATCTCGAAGTAACCAACACACATAAAGATAAAGTGCCGCAAACGTGGATACGCAAGCAAACCCTTACCAATGCGGAAAGATACATCACTCCGGAGCTTAAAGATTATGAAGAAAAAATAATGGGTGCTGAAGACAAGATACTGCTGCTGGAGCAAAATGTTTTTGAACAATTGCTAAACGAATTACAGGATTATATAGCGCCCATGCAATTGAACGGCCATGTACTTGCTGTGCTTGATTGCCTGATTTGTTTTGCTCAAAATGCATTGCAATTTAAATACAAAAGGCCTGTATTACACAATGGCCTTGAGCTTGATTTAAAAGACAGCCGGCATCCCGTGATAGAAAGGAATTTGCCGCAGGGCGAAAGTTATATTGCCAACAATATTTTTTTAGATCCACAATCGCAACAAATAATTATTTTAACCGGCCCCAACATGAGCGGTAAAAGTGCGATATTAAGGCAGGCCGCATTGATTACTTTGATGGCGCATATGGGAAGTTTTGTTCCGGCTGAAGAAGCAAGGATTCCATTGACAGATAAAATTTTTACAAGAGTAGGTGCCAGTGATAACCTTAGCAGCGGCGAAAGCACTTTCATGGTAGAGATGAATGAAACAGCAAGCATCATCAACAACATTACACCGAGAAGTCTTATTCTTTTGGATGAAATAGGAAGAGGCACTTCCACGTATGATGGCATTTCCATTGCATGGAGTATCGTGGAGTATTTGCATCATTCGCCACATGCACCCAAAACGTTATTTGCCACTCACTATCACGAATTAAATGAATTAGAGAATAAATTTGAAAGGGTAAAAAACTTTCACATCACCAATAAAGAAGCAGGGAATCAAATTATTTTTTTAAGAAAATTAGTTGCGGGCGGAAGCGTTCACAGTTTTGGTATTCATGTAGCAAAAATGGCTGGCATGCCTCCTTCTCTTATTGAAAGAGCCAACGATATTTTAAAGCAATTGGAATCAAAACAGGTGGATGCATCAGAAGAGGAAACCGGAAAGCCAAAAACAAAAAAAAGCATTAAAGAAAACCTCCGGCAATTAAATGCACCGCAATTACAACTAAGTATTTTTGATGCACATTCGCAGGCGTTTGAGGACATTCGCAAAACGCTGGATGCCGTTGACATTAACCGTTTGACACCGGTGGAAGCGCTTATTAAATTGCAGGAAATAAAAGCTATGGTGAAGTAAACTATTCAAGTATTATAAGACGAATAATTACTTTTTTAATCTCCGGGGATTTTGCCAACTATTGAAAAAACGTACTAACTCAATTTCATTTTGACTGGGCTTAAAACGGTAAAGAAGTATAATTCGTTTTCCAATTAACGTTTTGCGCAAATGACTGTTTTGTATAGAAGAATAACCAGTGAATGGAAATTTGCTTAAGACTTTTAGTTTCTTGTTAATAGCATTTTTAAAGTTATTAACCTCATTTTCGGACCATTCTTTTTCGAGGTATTTTAAATTATTTTCAAAAGTGCGGATCGCTAATGGAGACCAAATTATTTTGAAAACCATTGCGGATACATTTTTTTTACTTCTTCATGTGGGATTCCTTTTCCTTCATCCAAATCTATCAGGGCTTCATTAATTTCGTCTTTCACATCATCAGGTAAAGAATCCCACCAATCATCTTCTGCATTCCTTTCAAGAATTGCATGCACCACTTTTACCACTCTGTCATCCGCAGAATCTATGTATTTCTTAACTTGCTTTTTTAAAATATCTATCCCTTCCATAAAAAATTATATTGAATTAAGAAGTTTATTGCTGTCATAAAGATAAATAGAAACGCGTAAAATTTCCTGCAATCAATCTTAGCCAATCAAAATCTTTCCACAATCATTTTCAGGGAAACGACCAATGCCACTGAAGAAAGTAAATACACCCACACTTTTCCTGGCGCTTTTAAAAGAGTAATAAAAAGATAGCTCAGTGATAGAATGATGAATACAATCACAATCTGCCCGATTTCCAGACCCACATTAAAACTCAGCAGTGG
>DATCWN010000277.1:0-4152 GCA_036566285.1 Hanamia sp. | reverse complement strand
AAACTTAATTTTTGTAGCGCATGTTTTCTCACAATGACGTAAGCGGTGGGTGAGTTACTTCGGAGGAAAAGGCGGCACCTGAAAACCATTTTACCATAAAACAATAGAACCATTCACTATTCACCCATTCGCCCATCCCACCATTTAACAATAAAATAATAGCACCATTTCGCCATACCACCACGCCACCCGTTATTTTCGTTTATGCAAAAGCTCCTACTTCTTCTTTTTATGATACCGGTTTTTACGGCCTCCGGCCAAAAAATTGAGGGCAGTGTAAAAGATGAAGAAGGTAATATTTTACCCTTTGCCTCTATTCTTGTAAAAGGAACCACGCTGGGCGTAACGGCCAACAACCGCGGGCAATTCAGCATCAGTTTAGCGCCGGGAAATTATACTTTGGATTGCCGCTATGTAGGTTATACTTCGCAGGAAAAACAAATTACCCTGGGCGCGGCAAACGAAACGGTGAATTTTGTTTTGGAAATTCAGAACTTAACTTTAAAGGAAGTAATTATTACAAATGGCGGCGAAGATCCGGCTTATGAAATCATCAGGCAGGCAATTAAAAAGAGGCCGTTTTATGAAGAACAGGTAAAAGCATTTGAAGCGGAGGTTTACATCAAAGGCATCATTAAAATGATCAACCTGCCTGATAAATTTATGGGCAAAAAGATTCCGGAAGAAGACAGAAGCGGTATGGGGCTTGATTCTTCAGGGAAAGGAATTATTTATTTATCGGAATCGGTTACAAAAGTTTCCGCGCAGCAACCTGATAAATTTAAGCTGGAAGTAATCTCCAGCCGCGTTAGTGGCAGCAATGGAATTGGGTTTGATTTTCCTGCATTCATCAGTTTTTATAAAAATAATGTAAACGTTTTTACTTCGCAATTCAACCCGCGGGGTTTTGTATCGCCCATTGCTGATGGCGCGCTCAATTTTTATAAATATAAATTCCTTGGTAGTTTTTTTGAAGATGGAAATGAAGTGAATGTGATAAAAGTGATTCCGCGTCGCAATTATGAACCCTTGTTTTCGGGCATTATAAATATTACGGAAAATGACTGGCGCATTTACAGTTGCGATCTTTTGCTTACTAAAAAATCGCAGCTCGAGATTTTAGATTCTCTAAAGATCTCTCAAATTCATGTACCGGTAAATAATGAAGTGTGGCGGATAAAAAACCAGGTATTGCATTTTACTTTTGACCAGTTTAAATTAAAAGCCGCAGGCGATTTTGTAAACGTGTATTCGAAATACAATCTCGATCCCCGGTTTGCAAAAGATTTTTTTAACCGGGTGGTTGTAAAATATGATACCGCGGTCAATAAGAAAACAAAAGAATATTGGGACACCGTAAGGCCCGTACCGCTGGAGCCTGAAGAAATAAAAGATTATAAAGTAAAAGACAGTTTGCTTAAAGTCCGCCAGGATTCTTCTTTTCAGAGCATGGATTCGCTGAGGAAGAAACAAGGCCCTTTGAAAATCTCGCAGGTGTTGTGGAGTGGTGTCAACAGAACGCATTATGACACTGCCAACACTTACCGTATCCAGTTTGATCCGCTGATAAAAACATTGCAATACAATACCGTGGAAGGCCTGGCCATCAATCCTTCTTTGGTAATTTCAAAGCTGGTAAAAAAATGGAACACGAAAGTAAGTTTCATTGCCGATGTGCGGTACGGGTTTAATAATAATCATCTCAATCCCTGGGCAGGACTTACTTTCAGCAGTAACGATGATTTTAGTATGGATAAAAAATTTAACCGTAAATCTTTTTTTATAGCGGGAGGAAAACGGGTAAGCCAGTTTTTTAAAGAAAGTGATATTGACGGATTGGGCAATACCATTACTACCCTGTTGTATGGAAGAAACGATATGAAGATTTATGAAAATTATTTTGCAAAAACAGGCTTTAGAAAGCAGTGGGAGAGTGGCGCGAAATTTTTAATAGAAGCCGGATATGAAGACAGGCATCCGATTGAAAATACCACCGATTTTATTTTAAATAAAAAATGGCTTTCGAGATTTACAGCAAATTATCCTACAGAAATTTTATCATCACAATTTGATCCGCACCAGTCCGTGGTGGTTCATGCATCTTTCAGTATCAGGCCAGGACAGCGTTACATACAATTCCCGAAATCTAAAATGGCCATCGGATCTAAATATCCCACGTTTACGCTGGACTATTCCAAAGGATTCAAAAATATTTTCGGCAGCGATGTTGACTTTGATAAATGGTCGTTTGATATAGAAGACGAAACCAATTTAAAATTGGCCGGATCTGTAAAATATAATTTTACCCTTGGTGGTTTTCTGAATGACAACTTGGTATATGCCCAGGATTATAAACACTTTTATGGCAATGTTTCGCATGTAGCTAAGGCGTATGTAAAATCGTTTCAGAACATTCCTTATTATCAATTCAGCAACACATCTTCTTTTTATGCTGAATTGCATTTGGAACATCATTCCAATGGTTTGCTCACCAATAAAATTCCTTTGTTTAAAAAACTAAACTGGAATCTCGTAGAGGGAACCAATGCACTTTACATCAACCCGGATACCAGGTATGCTGAGGTTTTTGTTGGGCTTGAAAACATTTTTAAAATATTCAGGATAGATGCAGTTGCAGGATTCCAAAACGGTTTTAAGCCTGTATATACTTACCGTATTGGATTCGGTGGACTGCTGGGAGACGCAATCAATGTTCAAAGGTTTAGCAGGAACAGGAAGATTGTTGATGTGTGGTAAATGTTTTTTTATTTGTTAGCGGTAGTGCTTTGCTTATTTTGCTCTTATATTTTTTATGAGTTGAAATGTTATCAACTGTTACTTTCACGCAAAAAATCTTTTAAGGTTTGCAACTTTTTTCCGGATTTTTTTGCGTCCTTAATTTCACTCAACCCTTCTTTAATGCTTGTTAGAACTTTAAGTTTGTTTTGAAGCTTAGAATAATCCTGATTTATTTTTTCCCAGGTTTTCAAAGGAACTAAAACGGAAGTTTTATCTCCATTTTCATCAATCATATATTTTAAACCACTTGCCATATCGAAGTCTTTTTCAAAGCTATAAAATTTCTATGAACTGCGGGTTGTCACTGCATTAAACGTTTTGTGTTAGTGCGACAATTTGGAATGGCCCCAAAAAAACAGGAATACAATTTTAAATACTTACATTGACAAATGATGCCGTCATTAAATAAAGAAAGTTTCTAAATTTCAGGAATGTAAAATAGAAAATCCAATAGCCTATTTTTACAAAAAGTATTTCTATGAAGCATCTTATAATTGTAGTAATTGTGCTTTTTCTTTTTGCCGGTTGTAAAGCTCAAACACAAACAAAATTGATTAAAAATAAAAACGATAACACGCTACTATGGCGGGTAAGTGGCAATGGAATTAAAGATCCGAGTTACCTGTTTGGCACCTTTCATTTATTGTGTAAAGAGGACATTCATTTTAGTGAACAATTGAAAAAGGCCATTAAACGAAGCAATACCATTTATATGGAAATGGATATGGACGATCCGGCTACCATGCTTAGCGGTATGCTTTACATGAACATGAAAGATGGAAAAAAACTGGAGGATCTCTATAGCCCTGAAGAATACGAAAGACTGGAAAATTATTTCTCCGACACACTGAACATGCCTTTGATGTTGTTGCAAAAAGCAAAGCCTTATTTTTTAGTGGCATTGCTTTATCCCCGCATGATGAATTGTGAAACACCCGCAGGAGTGGAGGAAGAATTAATGAAGATAGCTAAGGAATCCAAAAAAGAAATTAAAGGTTTGGAAACCATGCAATTCCAGGCGTCTGTTTTTGATAGCATTCCTTATGAATGGCAGGCAAAAGAATTATTGAAAAGTATAGATAGCTTTTCCGTGTATAAAGATGAATTTGATAAGATGCTTGCCCTGTATAAAAACCAGCAGCTCGATTCCATGGAAAGTATGATTGATAAAAGTGAATTTGGCGCAGATAGATACGGCGATCTTTTATTGACTGACCGCAATAAAAACTGGGTAAAACAACTAAAGACAATAATGAAAAATGAAAGTGTGTTTGTGGCAGTAGGAGCGGGTCACCTGCTGGGAGATACGGGCCTTATCAACTTGTTAAAAAAAACCGGTTACAAAGTGGAGCC